>JACQGT010000684.1 GCA_016199425.1 Chloroflexota bacterium | reverse complement strand
TTTATACGGGGGGGCGTATGTTTTGTAAATTTTCAGCCGATACTATTTTTGACGTGTAAACTTGTGGGGTTAAACGTTAGAGATTTCGTCCGCTCTCACGTTTCACGCCTCACGTTTCGTTTACGAAAATTGTGCTTCGTCGGTCAGATCAGCCAGCCGTCTCTTTCTGCCGCAGCGACTGGGCAACCGTCACCCCCACCACCAGCAGCGTCAGGGGGATGACGACGTAGAGCATCGCATCGGCAAAGACGGAGAGGCGCACGTTCTGGGTGGCGGCCAGGATCAGATAGACGGTGTAGGCGATGTAATAGCCCAGGAGCAGCAGCCCCTCCCAGCGGGAGAGGCGGTTGCCGGTGAAAAAGAGGGGCAGACAGATAGCCGCCACGGCCACCATTACGGGAATGTCGATGGCGACGGCTGTCTCGGAAACCGCCACTCCGCCGCTGGCAAAGAGACCGCCGATGCCCAGCACACCCAGAATGTTAAAGATATTGCTGCCCACCACATTGCCCACAGCGATATCCCGTTCGCCCCGGATGCTGGCAACCACCGACGTGGCGACTTCCGGCAGGGAGGTGCCCACAGCCACAATCGTCAGGCCGATGACCAATTGGCTGACCCCCAACGCTTCGGCAAAGGCCACCGCGCCGTCCACCAGCCAGCGGGAACCCAGCGCCAGCCCGCCCAGCCCGCCTGCCACCAGCAGCAGATCCACCGGCCAGGTGCGCGGCGAGGATTCAGCGCCAAAGGCTTCCTCGTATTCCGCCTGCACGGCCTGACTTTCCCGGCGACTTTCGTAGACGGTGAAAAGCACGTAGGCCAGCAGCCCGAAGGCCAACAGCAGAGATTCTCCCCGGCTGAGATTGGAGTCCTGCACGAAGAGAAGCACCAGCACCGAAAGCCCGATCATCAGCGGCACGTCCCAGCGGATCAATTGTTGGGCCACAATCAGCGGCGTCACCAGCGCGGAGACGCCCAGAATAAAGAGGACGTTGAAAATGTTGCTGCCCACCACATTGCCCACCATCAGCGCCGGTTGGTCGGAGAGGGCGGTCTGGATGCTCACCATCAACTCCGGCGAGCTGGTGCCAAAGGCGACGACAGTCAGACCCACTACCAGCGGGGAGATGCCAACCGCCACGGCCAGCCTGGACGCGCCCCGCACCAGAATCTCCGCGCCGCCGATGAGCAGGAGCAGTCCTAAAACGAAGAAGACGATCGTTGCCAGTTGCATAGGACATTACGCCTCGTCAGGAGTGTTGAATAGATATGTTGAATGATATTTGGACACGGATGTACTGAGTCTACTGAAAAAAGCCAAAGAGTACACCGCGGAGGCGCGGGGAGCGCGGAGATTTTTCCTGAATTCCTCCGCGGTTCCTCCGCGAACTCCGCGCCTCCGCGGTGAAATTCTCCTCAATCCGGCCCAGCCCGCGCTCTATTGTTTACCGTTCGGGCAGGAAACCGGCGGCCGCGGTCAATTCGTCCTCTCGTCGTCTGCGCCCCAGCACCCGCATCCGAATGCGCGTCAGATTGCCTGCGCCGTCCAGGTCGATCTCGCACTTGCGCGGCAAGTATACGGCTTCCCCCGCGCCCGCGCTCAGCCGCGGCCACAGGGAAAAATAGACCACCTGGGCCGCATCGTCATAGACTGCCTCGCCCGACCCCACTGGATCGCCCGCGGTGTGGGGCGTCCCGGTGTAGTTCTGGCGCAGCCAGCGGCCGATCCCCAGCCGTTTGTTGTCGACGATCTGCACGCCCAGCAGCCGGTAATTTTCCACAATCGCGTCAATTTCCATTTTGACGCGCTCGTCCGCAGGGCTGGCCGGGCGAAAGCGCACTTCGATCAGGTCCTGTTGCTGTAGCCAGACGGCCCGGAAGGGGACGGTGTAGCTGGTGGAATGGGTTTCGTTCAAAAGAGACTCCTTGACTTCGTTTTGGAAACGTGAAGCGTGAAACGTGAGATCACTGGACGTATTTCACGTTTTACGTTTCACGGCGTGCCAGACTGCCCAACGAAATACCCAATACGCAATACCCCCCATCCCCACCCCCATCACCCACGGCCCCCAGCCGGGCGCCAGCGGATGATTGTAGAGATCGGCCAGGGCGGGGAGAATCCAGCAAAACTGGGCCAGGGGAAAGTAGAGCGCAGCGACCACTAGCCCCAGAATAAGCACCCCCACTGGACGGGCTGGCAGCAGTGCGGCCAGGGGCGCAACCAGCGCCAGGGCCAGACAGCCCAGCATCACCCCCGTTTGCAGACGAAACTCCGGCGTGAGCAGCAGTCCCGGCGTCCATGCCGGCGGGAGCAGATTGAGGGCTGTCACCGCGGCCAGCAGGAGCAGTCCCAGGCGCACGGGCAATCTATAACCCATCTCGCGCCGCCAGGCCACCAGACTCAGTGTCACACTCACCGCCACCAGCGGCAGATAGAAACCTTCCCGCCACAGCCTGATGTCGCCCTGCTGCACGGGATAGAGAAACTTCACCAGTTCACCCAAATCCAGCCCGGTGATCACCAGCCCCGCGGCCCGGTGGGGAATCCACGGCCCGAAGTAGCCGGTGAGGGTTAGGAGGGCAAAGAGGGGGAGGAGAATAGTGAATGGTGAATGATCGGTAGTGTCGCTGTCCGCGTCGGTCATCTTTTCCGGTCGGTTCGCCCCAGTCGCCAATCTCCAATCTCCAATCGCTAATCTCTACCGTCCCGCCCGCTCCAGACGCAGACGCTGGCGTTCCTGGCCTTCGGCAAAGCGACGGCGTTCGGCGTCGGTAGTCAGTTCCAGGCGGGGGACTTCGGTGGGCTGGCCGTTTTCGTCCAGAGCCACGTAGATAAAGTAGGCGCTGTTGGTGTGGGTGATCTCGCCGGTGAGTAGATTCTCCGCCTCCACCCGTACCTGCACTTCCATGGATGTGCGCCCCACGTAGGTAATGCGCCCGCGCAGATTGAGTAACTGGCCCAGACGCACCGGCTCGTGAAAGGTCATACTGTCGATGGCGACGGTGACGCTGGGGCGGCGGGCGTGGCGGGCGGCCACAATCCCGCCGCACTCGTCGCATAATCTCAGGATCACACCGCCATGCACGTTGCCCAGGCTGTTGGCGTGTTCCGGGTTCATAAATTGGTTTAGCTGCGTCTCGGAAGCGCTGACCGGCTTGGATGTCATTTTCTTCGTGTCTTCGTGGTTTCTTCGCGCCTTCGTGATTCTATAGCCCGTCCAAAGTAACTATCATATCACAGCAGAGCTGTCCGTCCCCATTGACAAAGCGGCCCACGTGGCGAAAACCGTTCTTCTCGTAGAAGCGGATGGCCCCCGCATTGTCCGCCAGCACCCCGCCCCACAGAATGACCCGGTTGCGCTCAAAGCGCCGGGCAATGGCCCAGACCGCTGGCAGCAGCAGGGACCCCACGCCCCGGTTCTGCCAGCCGTCGGCCAGCGTCGGGCCGAAACGACAAGCGGTCCCGGGATTCAGCGGAAAGCCGTAATTCGCATAGCGAGAGATGTCGCCGGAAGTCAGATCGAAGCTGAACTCCAGCAGCCCGACAATCGGCTGTTCGGACAGGCTGATCTCGACCAGCGCCAGCCGCAGTTTGTCGTAGCGGGCGATGGCGTCGCACAGTTCCTGGGCCGCGGTCTGGTCATAGCCGGAAAAGGTACTCAGACGGCGGCTCTGCGGCGAGAGGTCAGCCAAAAAGCGGGCCAGCTTCTCCACATCGCTGGGGAGCAGAGGGCGCAACAATAGCGTTTGGCTGGTTGCGAGGGAGATAGGCGTGGTAAAGTTTTCGGGGTTTCGGGCCACTGCATCCAGTGTAAGTGGGTGTTTCATTCCACTATCTTCCTCTCGCATTTTGCGTTCCGCTTTGCGTGCCTGAACCCTCTGCGTCTCTGCGCCTCTGCGCCTCTGCGGGAGAATTTATTATCTCCCGCAGAGGCGCAGAGAACAGTTGAAGGTGATTCTCCGCGATGAATTTTCTCATTCCATCGCCTTCGCATAGGCTGCGATCAACTGCTGTGCGCTGCGCTCCCACGTAAATCTCTGCGCGTTGGCGCTGCCTTTTTCCACCAGAGAGCGGCGCAACGCCCCATCCGTCGCCAACCGCACAATCCCTTCGGCAATGCTCTCCACCGATGCTGCTTTCACATACAGCGCACCGTCACCCCCCGCTTCGGGCAGACAGGAGTTGTCGGCGGTCAGGACGGGCGCGCCGCAGGATTGGCTCTCCAGACTGGGCAAGCCGAATCCTTCATATAGCGACGGGTAGGCGAAGAATTCCGCGGCGGAGAAGAGCGCGGGCAGGTCGGCGTCGTCTACAAAACCGGGGAAGATCACATCCTCTTCTAGCCCCAACTCCTGCACGGTGGCGAAAATTTCGTCGAAGAGCCAGCCTTTGCCGCCGCCGATGACCAGTCGGTGGGGCAGGGCGGCCTCGTTGCGGGCGGCGTGGAAGGCCCGGATCAGCCGGGCGAAGTTCTTGCGCGGCTGGAGTTTGCTCAACCCCAAAATGAAAGGACGCTCGCCGATGGCGTACTTTTCCCGCACGGCCCGTTGGAGCGCCGGGTCGGTCACTGGCTGAAAATGGGTCTGATCCACCGCGCCCTGCACAACGCTGATACGCGCGGCGGGAATCTGCCACAATTCCTGCAGGTCGTTGGCCGTATGCTGGCTATCCGCAATCAGATGATCCGCCCGGCGCACAGAGCGGGGCACGACGACGTTCAGGTAGCGGTGCAGGCTGGGCATGGCCGCGTCCGGGTAGCGCACAAAGGCCAGGTCGTGGACTGTCACCACCCGGCGGCGGGCCGACGCGGGGGGCAGCACAAAGTCCGTGGCATGCAGCAGGTCGGCCCGCCCACCCGCAAACCAGTCGGCTCTGGGCAGGGGGATATTCAGCCGGTGCCAGATGCGCACCAGATTGCGTTCGCTGATGAAGGGAATTGTGCGCAAGCGCAGGGGCGCGTCGTCCCGCTCGGCCTGGCTCACCTGCCCGGCCACAAAGAGACGGATGGCGTAGCCGGGGTTGGCGGCCAGCAGCGCCCGCACCTGGCCGCGGATGATGCGTCCAATGCCTGCGCTCTGGCGGATAGCGGGTGTGTAATCGAGGAGGAGGTTGAGCGGTTGAGCGATTGATTGGGGCATTGGGTGATTGTACCCGATGGGGGTGGGGTTGGGGGAATTTTGGGCGAGGCTCACCCCCACCTAACCTCCC
>JACQGT010000666.1 GCA_016199425.1 Chloroflexota bacterium | reverse complement strand
GTTTCCTCCGCGCTCCCCGCGCCTCCGCGGTGTACTCTTTGGCTTTTTACAGTAGAGTCACTGATCCATCGTCGATCTGTTTTTTGGGGTGTTGACAACAAAGAAAACGGTAAGATATAATGGCAGATGCCAATGGTGGTCATCCCCTGACCACCTGCGCAGCCCAGACTCCACATTCCCACACCAGAGAATCGGCCATGCAGACTCCATTGCCCCAACCACCTGTGTCTCAAGATACAAGGCGGACTGACAGTCCGCCCTACGTAGTCCAACCGCCGCTGCTCACACCGCTGAACGCCGCCAGGCTGATGGCAATCGGCGCGCTGCTGATGGCCGTAGCGATTGGCCTGCTCGCTTTTCTGCTGTACAAACCCCAACCCGCGCCGATTGTGATGCACCCGCCGCCTACGCCTGCGCCCACGGCCACACCTTTGCCCACCGCCACGCCCAGCCCGTTGACCGTCTTTGTCAGCGGAGGGGTGGCGCGGCCAGGGTTGTATGTGCTGGGCTGGGATGCACGGGTGGGGGACGCATTGGCCGCGGCGGGCGGTCTGCAAGAGGGGGTGGACGAGGCGCGGGTCAACCAGGCCGAGCGGCTCTTTGACGGTGCGCAGGTTCACGCGCCAGAGGCGGAGACGGCCAACGCGGGTAGCAGTGAAAGTGGGCCGCCATCGGGCCTGTCGGGGACGCTGGCCCTCTCGGCAGCGGCGGGTGGCTCGACAAGTGGCCTGGTCAACCTCAACACCGCCAGCGCCGATGGGCTGATGAGTCTGCCGGGGATTGGGCCGAGCAAAGCCGCGGCCATCATCGCCAACCGGCCCTACGATTCGGTGGACGATCTGGACCGGGTGCCGGGCTTTGGGGCGAAGACGATTGACCAGTTGCGAGAGATGGTGACGACGCGATAACAGGACACCAACTCTTTTCCTACGCTTCATACGCCTGGGCTGCGTGGCGGATGCCTGTGTGTTTCGCCAGGTCGTCGTTGTAGGTGACCAGATCCCGCCACTCTAATTCAGCCAGGCTGCGCCGGCCACACATACGGGCAAAGTCGATGAGCTGGCGGCGGGTGCCTTCCAGAAAATTGACCAGCCGTTTGCTGCTCTGGGCAATCTCAAAACGGTCGCGCAGATCGGCCCGCTGGGTGGCAATGCCCACAGGACAGTTGTTGCTGCCGCAAGCCCGGTATTGCTGGCAGCCAATCGCCATCATTGCGCTGGTGGCAATGGCGACCGCGTCCGCGCCCAGGGCCAGGGCTTTGGCGATGTCGGGCGGGGTGCGGAAGCCGCCGGTGACGCAAAGGGTGATGTGGGCCATGCCGTGGCTGTCCAGCCAGCGCCGGGCACGGGGCAGCGCGTAGACCGTCGGCACGCCGATGTGGTCCTTTACGTGGACCGGGGCCGCGCCTGTGCCGCCGGGCCGCCCGTCGATGGTGATGAAGTCCACGCCCAGCTCGCAGGCCGCGGCCAGGTCGGCTTCCAGTTTGGACGCAGCGAATTTGATACCCACAGGAATGCCCGGATTGATGCTGCGAATCCAGTCGATACGCTCTCGCATCTGGGCCGGGGTGGCGATGTCGGGGAAGCGGCTGGGGCTAATGGCATCCTGGCCCGGCTGCAAGCCGCGCACGCGAGCGATCTCTTCGGTTACCTTTGCGCCGGGCAGCACACCCCCCAGCCCGGTCTTGGCGCTCTGCCCCATTTTGATCTCGATGGCGTCGGCCTGACGGATGTTCTCTTCCGTCCAGCCGAAGTAGCCGGAGGCCATCTCAAAAACGTAGTATTTGGCTGCGGCCCGCTCGTCGGGCAGCATCCCTCCTTCGCCGCTGCAATTCATTGTGCCCACCTGGGCCGCGCCCTGGGCCAGGGCGATTTTTGCCTCCCGGGAGAGCGCGCCAAAGCTCATATGGCTGATGTAGACGGGCAGGGAGAGGGTGATGGGGCGAGCGGCCTGGGGGCCGATGACGACGCTCGTCGCCACAGCTTCGTCGTCCAGCAGGGGCGGGTCGGCCAGTTGGCCGGGCAGAAAGTAGAGATCGTCAAAGTCCGGCACGGCGCGGGTGGTGCGCAGAGGTTCGTTCTCTTTCCATTTGCCCCGGGCCAGCTTGTGAATGGCTTT
The DNA here is from genome assembly GCA_016199425.1 of Chloroflexota bacterium. GTDB lineage: Bacteria > Chloroflexota > Anaerolineae > Caldilineales > Caldilineaceae > JACQGT01. The sequence continues at coordinate 4,007 of JACQGT010000666.1, read as the reverse complement.
GATGTCTGGCTCCACGTCCGCTTCGGCGTGGCGCTCCCAGCGTTTCAGGTAGCCCTCCACCACTGGGATAGGCGGTATGGCCTCTGCGTCGATCTCCACCTGGCCGTTGACCCGGCGCACAGGATAGGTTTCCACCCGGTCCCTGGGATCGTAGCGGCTGATGCCCGTGTGCATATCGAAATCCCACTGGTGCAGGGGACAGATCACATCCGGGCCGTTCAGTTGACCGTCGCCCAGTTGGCCGCCCCGATGGGAGCAACGGTTGTCCAGGGCGTAATAGTCGCCTTCGTAGTTGGCCAGGCAGATGTCCCGCCCGTTGACGGTGACGATTGTCACCTGGCCGGGGGGCAGGTCGGTGGCGGCGAGGATGGGCATAAAATTGGACATGTGGTTTCTCCGATAGCTCTACTTTCTGTGGTGTGGGTGACAGCATAGCAGGAGTGGAGCAGATCACAAATTCCCCTATCACCCTCTCAATCTCACCTCAAGCAATACCCCCCCAGATTCCTATTGCCCTATACCTAAAATTGCCTTACCGTATATATAAGTACTATGTGACGACGTAACCGCCGTATCGTAGGTATAGCAAAAACAGACGAAATCGCCTTTGACGAGAGAGTTCACTGTGTATGAAACATCGCTCAAATATACACGGCGCACACTCGAAGAACGAAAACGATTAATAGATTGAGATTCTCTAATGACAAACACTGATTTGAACTGGAAAAGACTCATACTGGTTGTCCTGTTTGCCATGTTTTTCTGGCTGAGCCTGCAATTCATCAATCCAGTCTATGCTGATACGACTCCCTCAAACGTCTCCAATCTCGTTCTGGTGAAGTTTAAGGCGGACACATCAGCGGCAGAGCGTTCGAAGCTGATCAGTGAGATGGGCGGCCAGGCCCTTCTTTGGATCGACGCCCTATCGACGGTTCAAATTCGGCTTCCCGACAACTGGGCGTCTGCCCGATCTGGCAAGGATCCACTTTCCATTGCTGGCCAGAGTCCAACTGTGCTTTCCGTTGAGTTTGATGTGGCTGTCAGCGGCGTACCCGCCATTTTGGAGGGGATGGAGAGCCAACCCCAAGTTTACAACAGCACGATTCCAACAGCGCCGATGGTAGTAAACGATGTGGACTACAACAACCCGCAGATGCAAGTATATGCGCCGGGCATCATCAGACTTCCGTGGGCGTGGAACTACACAATGGGTTCCAGCAACATCAAAATTGCAATTTTGGACAGCGGGGTGTTGGCTTCCCACCCTGAATTCGTTGGGCGGCTGCTGCCTGGCTTCGATTTTATCAACAACGATGCGGATCCCCATGACGATTATGGGCATGGAACCCACGTAACGGGCATCGCCGCGGCGGGGGCGAACAACGGAATCGGTATGGTGGGTGTCTGCTCACTTTGCTCGATTATTCCAGTGAAGGTGCTGAACGAGTCCAATCAGGGGACGTGGTCTGCTGTGGCCGCCGGGATTGTCTTTGCTGTAGATGCAGGTGCCAATGTGATCAACCTGAGTTTGGGCGGACCATCCAGTTCGCAGGTCGTTGAAGATGCGATTCGCTATGCGACAGAGCACAATGTGTTGATTGTGGCGGCGGTGGGCAATGGCCGCTCGGATGCGCTCTTTTACCCAGCGGCATTGGCCGATGTAGTGGGTGTGGCAGCGACCCGCGACGACGACACCCGCTGGTCACTGAGCAACTACGGCTCGTTCGTAGAGTTGTCTGCCCCAGGTTACGCCGTTTACAGCACATACAACGATTTGAACAACGGTTATAGTGGTTACAATTATATGAGCGGCACAAGCATGGCGTCCCCCCACGTGGCGGGGTTGGCCGGCTTGCTCTTCAGCCAAAACCCAGCGCTAACAATCGCCCAAGTGCGCTGGTTGATGACATCAACCGCTGTCGATCTGGGCGACCCCGGTCGGGATGATTACTTCGGCTACGGGCGCATCGATGCCTTCGCAGCTTTGCAAGCCGGGTCTCTCTTGGTGCAATCCGACGCAGTGGTGAGCGGCGCAGTCTGGCAAGATGACAACGTCAACGGCGTATGGGAGCAGAATGAAGAACGTGCAGCCACACAAGTTCTATCTATCCAAATACGCATCGCCGATGGAACAGTGATCGCCCAGACGACGCCGAATGATTTGGGTCAATGGCGTGTCGAAAAGTTGTATCCCGGTTCGTACCAGGTGGTTGCGCTGGCGCTCGGAAACACGATTTTGACAACTGCCAGCACATACGACATCCAGCTAAAAAGTGGTCAGGAAATTACGGATTTGAACTTTGGAACAACTCAATCTATCTTGCCTTATCGGGTCTTTGTTCCAACCATTCAGGGAACCCAGTAGGCCCAGTTGTCGAGTAGACCTCCGAGCCGCTGTAGTTCCTTACGTGCTGCCAAGCACGACAGTGCTTATTTTAGCGGTGGGAGAACAGATGTTACAGAACAGAGTAAACCAGAAAGATCAAGCCAATTTTCGGAGCAAGCTGCGCAGCCTCACAGTTCAGTTTTGCTTGATCCTTACCATCGCTTTAGCCTTATTCATAGCACCGGTTGCAGCATCACACGCCTTTGCAGAGGGGGATATCACGCACATTGTGCAGCCCGGTGAGTCACTCTCTTCCATCGCTGTACGCTATGGAGTCAGCGTGAACGCCCTGGCGAACTACAACCGGATACGCAACATCAACTTTCTGCGTGTAGGACAATCGCTGCAAATCCCTGGAACTACAATGTCCCCAGCGCCTGCGCAACCCCTGTACCAGCCACCGGCCAGAACACTGGCCGACAGTCGCGTTGCTCAACCGAACGGCGCTCCGGGGCTACAAACCACGCCGACACCGTACATCGTCGATCCCTATTATCCAACACCAACCCCCACGCTGGTGATCCCGACACGGATACCGCCCGTATCAACCACCCGCATTCACGTCGTAGCCGCGGCTGACACGCTGACGGGTATTGCCAATCTCTATGGCACAAGCGCCTGGGCCATCAAATCCCGCAACGGACTGACCAGCGACCGCATCTATCGAGGCCAACGGCTGATCATCCCTTAATCTCTTGTCCACACAAAAAGAGGCCCTGACTGTGAGTAGTCAGGGCCTCTTTTTGCATTCAGCCTCAGGGCAATCGTGTACGGATTCGTCTCACACCTGACGGATGCACAGAGTGAGAATTCCTGCCGTGGAATTGGTCTCTATCTGCGCACCTTGTGACAGGTAGGGGCTGGGTGAGACGGGCGAAACTAAAAATCTGTCAGGTGTCGGCCTCAGCCTACCGTTCTCTATCCGTTACATCGAGCAACTGGTAGAATTCATCCACGAAATGAACGGTCAGATCGTCTAACAGCGGCAGTGAAGCCCGCCGTACTACCACAGCGTCCACTCCGCCTTCCGCAAGGACAATACGACTCACCTGGGGTTGAATACGTACCTTCACAAAAAGATCGTTGGCCTCTTGGCGCACATCAACGATCTGCACAGACTCTCCAACCCGATCTACCCCCAGAATCGCCACCAGAACTATCTCCTGGGCAAAGTCCGGCAGAAGGGGTATAGATACCTGCCCCGGTGAGCCACCGGGCAGCAACGGCAAGACAGGTGTCGCCGTTGGCCTGCGCCTAACGGCTGTAGGACGCAGCGCGGGCCGGGCCATCTTGGGCGGGCGCAGACTATCCAGCAATGCGCTCCACTCGTCGTCCGAAATGATCAGCTCGTAGATGGCGAGCTTCGGCGGCAGCAGCGGAGCCATGAGCATACGGGTGAAGGGAACACTCTGTCCAATCTCAGGCAGCCCAGGAATCTCGACAATCGGCGTGGGTGTGCCCCCGCTGGCGACAACCGTTGCCGTCCCCGACGGCTCCGGCGTCCCGGTAGCCGTTGGGGTTGCGGTGGGTGTATCGGTCGGCGTCCAGGATGGCGTGGCCGTGACCTCCGACGAAGGAGTCGGCGTCTGGGTGGGTGCGTCGGTGGCCGTGGGCGTGGCCG
>JACQGT010000675.1 GCA_016199425.1 Chloroflexota bacterium | reverse complement strand
TGATCAGGTTGAGCGGCGTGCGCAGCTCGTGGCTGGCCAGGGCGATGAATTGGGATTTGCGCTGCTCCAGTTTGGTCAGTTCGGTCAGACTGGCCTGGCGGTCCGCCAACAGTCGGGCATTCTGAATGGCAATGGCGGCCTGGCTGGCGAAGATAGTCAGTATTTCGATGTCGGCGGCGTTGAAGCCGTCGTCGTAGCGCTGATTGATGACCTCCAATGCGCCGATTGCCTTGTCTTGCGCCAACATAGGCACGGCCAACAACGAACGGGTCTTCATCTCAACCGTATTGCTCACCCCCGCGTAGAAACGGGGATCGACGGCCACATCGTTGCTCAGGAGCGGCTCGCCAGTCAGCGCCACAGAGCCAGCTATACTGCCGTGGAGCGGCACAACCAACTGGCGCAACATCTCCCGGTCCTGCTCGGATAGCCCGTATATGGAGGCGAAACGCATTGTATCGTTCTGCGGTTGGATGAGCAGAATAGAACTAGCCTGGGCATTGGCGATCTTGGCCGCAGAGGCGGCCACTTTGCTGAGCAGAACAGAAAGGTCCAACTCGGCGCTCAGATATTGCGCCAGCTCTACCTGGGCAGTGCGTGCGGTGATCACATACTCGTTCTGCAGGGCGGCGTCCAACTGACGCACAAGTTGCGCCATCAAATCGACGTCACTTTCGTCAAAGTGGGTGCTGTCCTGGTGGACCAGGTCCAGCAGGGCCATCATCTTGCCATCCCGGTGGATGGGTACAACCAGATGGCAATTGTCGGCCTGCTGGGTAATCTCCCGGCGGCTGGCTAAATTATCGATCAGCGATTGGGGCAAAGGCTTAATTTGACTGTGAACGTCGTGGGAACAGCCCCCGTCGAAAATTTGATCCAGGCGGTAGTAGACCGACTCGCCCAAACGTTCGGACGTAGGGGTCGCCCTCGGGCGAAAGTAGAGATAGCCTGCCTGTGCCCCGGTCATCTGCATAGCTGTGCGGCCTGCCGCATAGAAAAGTTCGCTTTTTTGCCAGAGTTGATGAGACGCCAGAGAAAAATCGAGCAGTGCCTGCAAAGCGATCAGCCTGCGCGCGATGCGGTCGTGGGCAGTGATGGGATATCCGACTATTTTTTTGCGTTCGTCCATGTGGCTCAACGGCTCTCAGGGATTGTCAAGAAATATTAACATAGGTGCGGTTTGCAACCGCACGTCTACCGGCGAAAGTGCGGTTATAAACCGCTACAGATTCTACGCTGTCGTTTGTGGCTCACAAAGTAGCGGCTCTCTGCCCTGATCGGCGCGGATATTTGTTGAACAAAGAGACTCCAGGAATTGTACAATGACTTTGCATACCCAATCTATCGGCAATGTTAGGGAAGTTGACATCACCGGCGAAATGCAGGTGGCCTATCTCGATTACGCCATGAGCGTCATCGTGGCCCGGGCCCTGCCCGACGTGCGGGATGGCCTGAAGCCCGTCCATCGCCGCATTCTCTACGCCATGCACGATTTGGGGCTTTCGCCAGATAAGCCCTACAAAAAGAGCGCCCGCATCGTCGGTGAAGTGCTGGGCAAGTATCACCCCCACAGCGACACGGCCGTCTACGATGCGATGGTGCGTCTGGCCCAGGATTTTAGCCTGCGTTACCCTCTGGTGGACGGACAGGGCAACTTCGGCTCCATCGACGGCGACAACGCCGCGGCCATGCGCTATACCGAAGCCCGCCTGGCCCGGGTCAGCGATCTGGTCCTGGCCGATCTGGAAAAGGATACCATTGACTGGACCGAGAACTTCGACAACACCCTGCGCGAACCCAGTGTATTGCCCTCTGCTCTGCCCAATCTGCTGGTCAACGGCTCCAGCGGTATCGCGGTCGGCATGGCCACCAGCATCCCACCCCACAATCTGACCGAAATTATCAACGCCACTGTCTACGTAATCGACAACTACCCCCGGGTCGATGATATTAGCGTAGAGGAATTGATGCGTTTCGTCAATGGCCCCGATTTTCCCACCGGCGGCATCATCTACCGCTACCGGGCGGGCAGCAAAGGCGAGGAGAATATCGACGCCATTGCCCAGGGCTACGCCACCGGGCGCGCCCGGCTGATTGTCCAGGCCAAAGCCCACTTCGAGGAGATGAGCCGCAGCCGCAGCCGCATCGTCGTCACCGAACTGCCCTACCAGACCAACAAGACGAATCTGCTGGAACGCATCGCCACCCTCGTGCGCGACGGCAAACTGGAGGGCATCACCGACCTGCGCGACGAAAGCGACCGCACGGGGATGCGCATCGTCATCGAGCTGACCCGCACTGTGGAAGCAAAGGATGTGCTGGCCGATCTGTTCAAATATACGCCCATGCAGCAAACCTTCGGCGTATCTATGCTGGCGCTGGTGAATGGGGAACCGCGCACCCTCAGCCTGAAACGGATGCTCCAGTTGTTTATCGAGCATCGCCGGGAGATCGTGCGCCGCCGTTCCGAGCACGATCTGGCCAAGGCGCTCTCCAGAGCGCACATTGTGGAAGGGCTGTTGCGCGCCCTGGACATTCTGGACGAGGTGATCGACACCATCCGCCGCAGCCAGCGGGTGGAGACGGCGCGCAACAACCTGATGCACAACTTCAAGTTCAGCGAAGTCCAGGCCCAGGCCATTCTGGATATGCCTCTCAAGCGGCTGGCCGCGCTGGAGCGCAAACGGTTGCAAGAGGAGTATGACGAACTGCAAAAGCTGATCGCCTATTTGCAGGACCTGCTGGCCCACCCGGAGAAGATACTCGGCGTCATCCGCCAGGAGATGTTGGACATTCGGGAGAAGCACGGGGATCGCCGCCGCTCCCAGATTGTGGAGCGCACAAAGGGCACTCTGACCACCACCGATCTGCTGCCCGACCAGAAGGTCTGGATTTCGGTGGGGGTCAACGGCGAGATCCGCCGCCAGGCTTTTGCGGGGATCAACAGCAGCAGTCTACGCCAGACCGGGGCCAACGCGGCCACCGCGCTCTTGACCGCCAACACCCGGGATCAGTTGTACATCTTTGCCACGGATGGCCGCTGCCGGCGCGTGGGCATCCACGAGATTCCCCAGGACGAGGCCAAACACGCGGCCGATTTGACCGATCTGACCCGGCGCGACGGCGTGGCCGCGGTATTGGCCCTGCCCCGGCTGACATCGCACGAAGCCACGGGCTATCTCTTTCTGGTCACTGTCGGCGGCAGCGTCAAACGCATCAGCCTGGCCGATTTTGTGGCCGCAGCCGCCACAGACCCGGATGTGATCCGTGTGGAGGGCAAGGACAAATTGGGGTGGGTTTTCCAGACAGCGGGCGAGGGAGAGGTCATTTTCGTCACGGCCCGCGGCCAGTCTATCCGTTTCCGCGAGGAGGATGTGCGCAGTACGGGGCTGGCCGCGGGCGGAGTCGGCGGCATGAAAGTGAAGAAAGGAGATCAGATCGTCGCCGCCGGTGCGGTAGACCCCAACGGCGAACTGGTCACCGTCACCGCCAAGGGCTACGTCAAGCGCACAGCCCTCAGCGAGTATAGCCTGCAAGGGCGCAACGGCGGCGGCATTGTGGCCCACAAATTGACAGCCCGCACCGGCTTTGTGGTCAGCGCGGCTGTGTTGACGGCAGAGAGCGAATACGTCACATTTGTCACGGGCAAGGGGGTTGCCAGACCCACGGTTGTCGCCGACATCCCCGCCAGCGGGCGCAGCACCCAGGGCCAGCAAACCGCCGCGCCGGCCGCTGGTGATCAGATTGCCGGGGTGCAGGTGGTCTCGCGCATCACTGCCGCGCTGGACACGCTCCCTGCGCCGGAGGAAGCTACCCCGGCCAGGCCATCGGTCAGCAAACCAACGCCGGCCAAAGCCGCTCCAATCCCGACAACCCACAGCCGCAAGGAGAGTACCCCCGCCAGCACGAATGGGGCTGCCACCCGGCGCACACGCAAGACGGCTGACGCTCCGCCGCCCAACGGAACAGAGGGCGAAACGACGAAAGCTGCTGAAACACCTGCCGCGCCCGACAAGCCAGCCAAACCGGCCCGCCGTCCCCGTTCTACACAGGCCACGCCAGAAAGCGAAAGCGCCGCATCGTCCAAGCGCACCCGCGCAGCCGTTCCCGTGGCCGACGAAATCCCGCCTGTCGAGGAGAAGCCGAAGCCCACGCGCAGCCGCAAACCCGCGCCCGCCCCGTCCGCAGACGAGCCAGTGCAGGCATCCCTCCTGGGCGACGATGCGCCGTCCCCGGCCAAAGCCACGCCGGGCAAAGTGGCCCGGGTGAGGAGTGTTACGCCGGGGCAGAAGAAGAAGTCGAATTAATTAACTGTCAGGCTTCCGCTGGGAGAGGTTGGATGCGGAACAACTCGTCCTGGTGACTTATTCAGTTCCAGCGCGTCTGCGCTCGCCTCCTGAATTCTGGTGGCGTAGTCGATCCAGCCGCCGGTGGAAATACCGTTGAGGCTGCCGATGATGGGAATGTCCACGGCGCGCTTGGCCGCCGCGATCAGATTCAGGTATTCATCCGGCCCCACATTGTAGCGGCCCAGGTCCGGGAAATAGCTCAGGGCCTCGCCGTAACTCTCCGCGCCGTAACTCAGGTAGTGGTTCAGGCGCTGGCTCTCGTACTCGATCTGCTCCTCGAAGAGGGAATACATCACCAGCGCGCCCGCGCCCGCATCCTCCAGGCGGCGGATACCGCCCAGCGTCTGGGAGAGGGGCGACGAAGACGGCACAATCGGGTTGGAGAGTTGGAGGCCGAGATAGGAGGTTGAGAGGTCCATAGAGTTGCTCCTACGATGTACGGTATGCGCACGGTGAGCAGTAATCAGTGAACAGTAATCAGTCGTGTGACGACGACTTACCCACTGTTCACTGCCCTGAAAAATAGGACGTCTAAAGTAGGCGAGAAAACGAAAAGAGGCAACACAAAACTAAAGGCACAAGAAATGAGCCGGGAAAGTCAACCGAATATAGGAAATGAGCCTCAAAGGAGAGGTAGGCGGTGACGGGAGTCAAGACGACATCGTAGCCTAGAGTACGTAAAGTCTTGAGCGCCCGGCGTTGTTCTTGCTCCTTGTTACGTTTGAGGAGAAAATCTCCTCCCAGGTCTTGAAAGGTGGCGGTCGGGTCCTTCAGGAGGTGGTAGACAATCGTGAGAATGGAATGAGCGACAGCCACCGCCGCGCGTTTGGCCCCCCGGCGTGCGCGCAAACGATGGAATTGGGAAGCCAGATAGGTATCCTTACTGCGTGAAGCAGCCCAGGCCGCTTCGACCAGAGCAGAAACCAACCAGCGCTGTCCTTTGCGTCGTGTGCCACTCTTGCGTTTGCCAGCCGATTCGTGATTGCCGGGACAGATGCAGGCCCAGGAAGCCAGTTTGGCAGCCGAAGACCAGTTCTCGACCGAAGGACCGATCTCGGCCAGGATGATCTCAGCCGTGCGCAGACCTATCCCGGTCACAGCATCCAGGCGTTGGATGATGCGGGCATAGGGCTGTGTCAACTTGGCAATCTGTTGATTGAGCGCCTCAATGCGCTGATTCTGACTGTCGAGTTGGGTGAGCAATTCCTGCAACAGGAAGCGATGGTGGGGACGCACCCGTCCCGTCAAGGCTTCCACCAGTTGGGGAATCTTGTTGCGCAGCCGTTTCTGGGCCAGTTCAGCCATCTCTGCCGGGCTTTGACCATCGGCTATCAACGCCTCCAACATCAGGCGCACCGATACACCCTGGATACTGGAAGCCACCGATGTCAGCTTGATATTGGCATCTTCCAGCACCTTGTGCAGCCGATTGGCCGTACTGCCCTTCTCTTGCAAAAGCCGGGTTCGATAGCGGGTCAGGTCGCGCAAGTCCCGTTGTTCTTCTGGCGGAATGAAACTCCGTTCCAGCAGACCGTGGCTCATCAGTTTGGCTATCCATTCCGCATCGCTGTCGTCCGTCTTGCGACCGGGTACTTGGGCCAAATGACGTGCGTTCACTATCCACACATCGAATTGTTTGTGCAGGATGTTGTACACCGGCTTCCAGTAGACCCCTGTGCTTTCCATCGCCACATGGGTCACCTTATGCTCTGACAACCAAGCCGCCAACTTCAGCAACTCGTTTGTCGTCGTCCCAAAACTCTGCTTGACTGCTTCTATCCTTCCATCGTCGTGGCGTATGCGTACATTCGCTACCACACTTGCCTTATGGACATCCAGTCCGCTGCAGCGAGAAAAGACCACCTCCATCT
>JACQGT010000673.1 GCA_016199425.1 Chloroflexota bacterium | reverse complement strand
GTGCTGCTCTCTCTCTACCTGGCCCTGCACGCCACCCTGCATCTGGTGCGCGAGCGGGAACAGGGCACGCTGAAGGTGCTTTTCTTCGGCCCGGTGGACAGTGTGAGTTACCTGCTGGGGCGTCTGTGCAGCCAGAGCCTTCTCTACGGTATGGCCGGTGGGGTGGCTTTTTTGTGGGCTGTCGGCCTGGGATGGATGACGAATTTACTGGTGCAGCCAGATTTGCTGGGGGTGTTGGGGCTGGGGCTGTTGACGAATGGCGCAGTCGTCGTCTTTGGCCTGCTCGTGGGCGCGTGGGGGCGCACAGCGCGCACGGCGCTGATCATCTTTGCGCTGGTTGTGTTGCTGGCGCTGCTGATCCAGTTTGGCGATCAGGCGATTCTGCAACTGGCGGCCCAAACCCAGGCCAACCGGCAAGATCCGCTGCTCTTTCTGCGTCGGGCGCTGGAACTTTTGAACGGGCTGCTGCTCTGGCTCTCCCCCTTTGCCCAGATGAGCCGTGGGATGGACGCCCTGCTGGTGGGGGATGGGGGCAGATTGCTGCTGCACACGGGGGCCATCGTCGGACAGGCTGCTCTCTACTTTGCCGGCGCGGTCTGGGCACTGAAGCGGGGTGGGCCGTGACTTGTTGTGGCGCAAGCTATCAGCTTGCGATGTGTTGTAGCGCAAGCTAACAGCTTGCGTTACTGGGCGCGGTCTGGGCGCTGAAGCGGGGTGGGCCGTGATTCGGATGCAGATTTACCACGAAGACACAAAGACACAAAGAAGAGGGCGTAGGAAGTATTTTTTTCTGCGTGCCTTTGTGCCTTTGTGGTCTCTGTCAAAGTGGTTTCCGTTTCTGACTGTCCTCGTTTTTTCTGCGCTGCCTGTTGCGGCCCAAACCCCGGAGCGGCGGGAAGCCTTTGTCTGGTCCGCGACGGTCTTTGCCGGTGTGCAATACGAAAGCACATTCTATCCACCGGAGAGCGAGACACTCTATCTGTTGGCGGACGAGAGCCACGTGCTGGCCCCCCGCAGCACACTGGTCTACGAATGGCCCATCACCAACCGGCTGCTGGCCGACTGGCTGGCCCGCAACGAAATGGTGGACGGAACCCTGCATTTGCGCGACAGCGCCGGGCGGGAGACACTGCTGGAAGTTACCGATTACGTCATCCAATTTGACGGCGAAGCCCCGGCGGAGACAGTGGCGCTCTATACGGGCGGGGAAGCCGTGGCTCAATACGCCGCGTTTGACCAGGCGCGCGGGGCTTACGGCGACGCCCTCCACGCCCAGTTTCGGCTGGAACAGGAGTATCAGTCTGCGCTGACTGCTGCGGCCCAGGCGGCCACAAAGAGTGAGCGCCTGCCCATTCCCGACGGCCCACCGCCGCCTCTACCCCCCTTCACCCGCTATAGCACGGAAGTGAAGCAAGCCTTTGTTCTCAATCTGCCGGCGGGGGAGTATACCCTCTGGCTGGAACGGCCCGACGGCAGCGAAGAACCGAGCAGCCGCAAGAAGTTGCACGTCTTTGCGCCCCGGCGCTACGGGGTTGGCTACAGTGTGATGCCCGCCACAAAGTGGACTGTGCCAGAGCAGAGCAACGACCCCCACAACGCTATCTACGCGCTGCCCGGTTCCACTTTCTACCTCCAGCCCTTCGCCGGGTTTGAGGTAAACGAGCTGGCCTATGCCCGAATGATCGATGCCCAGGCCGCCCATCTGCGGGCTGACCGCTACGTTTGGGTACACACGACGCCCTACGCCGGGGCCAGTTTGCAACTCTTTCGCCAGGACCAGCTTGCGGGCGAAGCGGCGAATTTGCCCTATTTTGTGCGCCAACTGCCCGGCGCGTCCCTGGGTTATGAGATCGAAGCCTTCGACGTCGTGGCGGAACGGTCGCCCAGCTTCTACGGCTATGCCATCACAGTAGGGGATGGGCAAGACGCCCTGCGTATCCAATTGGCGGACGCAGACGGTCAGCTTGTGCCGGGCAGTAGCCGGGAGATTCGACCCATCCGTGCCGCGAACCGGCGCGTCGTTTACGCACTTTCTTTGCTACCGCTACTCATCGGCGGGGCCGTCCTGCTCTGGCGGCGGGGGCGGGTTGAGTCGATGAGATTGGACGAGTAGTTAGGAGTGATTAGTAATCAGTAATCAGTTCTTCATGCACTATCGAGCGCCACGGAGAATGAAAAGCGGGACGCAGATTTACGCAGATTTTATCCGTGTCAATCTGTGAGCATCCGTGTCAATCCGTGTTCTTTTTTTTCAGGGCAGTACGGCGTACTCACTGCCCTGAAAAAAAAGAACAGGGATTTCAGAATTGACGGATTTGATCTGCGTGTATCCGCAGTTTCACTGTCAATCTGCGTCCCGTGTTTCATCCCCCGTGGCGTACCCGGCGCATGAGGAACTGATTACTGATAACTGATGACTGTCCACCCCACGCGACAAAAGGAGTCCCTGAACTGTGCCAAAACAACTCTCCCTCTACGACCGGGTATACGGCTGTCTGTTGGGGCAGGCTTTGGGCGATGCCTTCGGCGCGGCCGGGCAGATGAACTGCCTGCCCCAACCACCCGTGGACGATCTGGTGGCCCCGCCCGTCGAACATCCCATCCACGGCGGATTACAGGCAGGTGAATATACGGACGATACGATCTTTGCCCTGGCGATTCTGGACAGTCTGCTGGCGGGGGGCAAGCCCAACGCGGCCAGCATCGCCCGCAGCTTTCGCGCCGCCATCGACCGGCTGGGTCTGGCAGCCAGCAAACTCATCGGCCCCAGCACACGGGCCGCCATCGACGCCTGGCACAGGGGCGAGGAATTGGGCCGGGCCGGGCGCTTTGGTTGGACAAACGGCTCTGTGATGCGGGTGGCGCTGGTGGGCTTGCGCTATCCCGGCGATTGGGAGGCGACGGTGGAGGCGGCCTACGAATCCGCTATGCCCACCCACAACACAGACGTCGCCATTGCCAGCGCGGCGGCCATTGCCTGTGCGGTCAGCCGGGCCGCGGCGGGCAACGCCACAGTGGACGATCTCATTGACGCGGCCTGTATGGGCGCGGACAAAGGCAGCCGCTACGGCTATCCCTTCATTGCCCCGTCGGTCAGCCGGCGCATCCGTTTTGCTGTGGACTTGGCGAGAGCAAATAAGCCGGTCCATGAACGCCAGCGGGACATCTACGATTTGGTGGGCACGGGGCTGCCCGCCTACGAAATGGCCGCGGCCGCCCTGGCCCATCTGATCCTGGCCAACGGTGATCCAGTGCAGGCGATCCGTCTCTCGACCAATACTGGCGGCGACACGGATACGACAGCGGCCATCGCCGGGGCAGTGGCGGGCACATTGCGGGGTCCGGGCCGCTTCCCCCTGGGCTGGGTAGAAGCGGTCAACCGGGCCAACCGGGTGGATTTGGCCGACTACGCCGGGCGCTATACGCAATTGATTCAGCGGGATATGCGGGGGTGAGGGATAACGTAGCGCAAGCGCGCATCAATTTTTCGCAGAAACGGGAAACGTGAAACGTGAGATCGTCCAGTGATCTCACGTTTCACGCCTCCCGTTTCACTGGGACAGAATCTCATCATCTCATCATCTTCTCTTATGCCAACACACACTTTTGACGTTCTCGCCATCGGCGATCTGGTAGTCGATTTTGTGGTGGAGATCGACCATTTCCCCGTGGAAGCAGGCCGCTTTCAGATCGATCACGGCCACGTGCTGGAACCGGGGGGCGCGTGCAATCTGCTCATCGCGGCGGCCCGCATCGGGCTAAAGAGCGCGGCGCTTTCCCGGGTGGGCGACGATCTCCACGGCCATTTTTTGTTGGATGTGCTGGTCCAAGATGGGGTGGATGTCTCGGCGGTGGAGGTGTCGTCAGAAAAGCGTACAGTCGTTGTGCTGACACTGGTGGCTGGGGGCCAGCATACGTTCATCGGCGGTATGTCCGCCAGCCCGGATCTGACAATCCCGCCGCGTTGGCGGGAGATGATCCGCCACAGCCGGGCGCTGTTTGTGGAGGGGTACGCCTTTGCCGAGCTTTCGCCGGGGATGGTCAGCGACGCCATCGCCGCAGCCCGGGCCGCGGGGACGCCCATCTTTTTCGATCCGGGGCCGGAGGTTCACAATTTGGGCGATGAGCGGCTGGCGTTGGCTCTCTGCGCCAGCCGGGTTGTACTGCTCACCGCGGAGGAAGCCGCGCTGGCGGCGGGTATTGACGATCCCGTCCAGGCTGCCCGCCGTTTGCTTAGATTTGGCCCGCAATGGGTCGTCGTCAAGCAGGGGGCAGCGGGTTGTACGGTCTGCACGGCAGATGGTTGTGCGCAGGTTCCTGGCTTTGCCGTCAGCGTCCAGGACAGCAGCGGCGCGGGGGACAGCTTCGATGCGGGAATCATCTACGGCTATCTGCATGGCTGGTCGCCGGAACGCACGGGTCGTCTTGCCAATGCCATCGGCGCTGTGACTGTCTCCAAACTGGGCGCGGGGCGGCAGGTGGCGACGCGGGTAGAGGTGGAGACCCTATGGGGAGAGAAAATAGTGAATGGTGAATAGCGAATTGTGAATGTGTGCCACCTGCTATTCATCTCATCATCTCATTATCCCACGGAGCAATCGTATGTTTGAAACTCTCTCTTTTCGCACGACAGCCAGCCAGGAGTTGGTAAATCTGGACGAACAGGTGCGGGCGGTGGTGGCGGCCAACGGCGTGGCCGAGGGTATCTGCCACATCTACTGCCCTCACAGCACCGCGGGGTTGACCATCAATTCAGCATTGGATTCCAGGACAAGTCAGGATATACTATTCGAGATGAACCGTCTGGTTCCCACGCGAGTCGACTTTTTCCATACCTTTGACACGCCCACCGACGCGGCAGGCCATGTGAAATCCACGCTGACCGGTGTGCATGTGACCTGTCTGATCCACGAAGGGCGGTTGATGCTGGGCCACAGCCAGAGTATCCTCTTTGCCGAATACGACGGCCCGCGTCACCGGCAGGTCTATGTGAAGGTGGTGGAGGGATAAGACGTATTTCGTGTTGCGTAAGTTAAGAACGATTTATCGTGTTTCCGTGCGATCTATCGAGGCGTGAAACGTAAAACGTGAGAGGATTCGAGTACCCTCACGTATCACGCTTCACGTTTCCTTTACGAAGATATCTGTCTGTTTCACCCTTTTTTTGACTTACCCTTTTTCTAGGAGGAAACCCATGCAACGACTATTCCGCAAGAACAAGACGTGGCTGCTGGTGGTGGTATTGGTGACGATTCTGGGGCTTGTGCTGGCTGCGTGCCAACCGGCAGCCCCGGCGCCGGCGGCCCAACCCCAAAGCGGCAGCGAGGCTCCCGTCGCGGCGGCCAAAGCGCCGGTGGTTCTTAAGTTTCTCAAGTTTGCTGACCCGGTGGAGGCCATCGCCTTTGCCAAAATCGAAGAGGAGTTCCGCAAACTGGACGGCGGCAAGTGGTCGCACGTCTCCATCGCCTACGATACGGTGGATTTCCAGGACCTCTTCCCGAAGATCGAAACGTCTGTGGCCGCGGGTGTAGAGTTGGACCTGATCCAGGCCGACGGCCCGGATATGAAGCACTACGCCTGGAATCAGGTGCTGATCCCTCTGGACGAGTATTTCACTGCCGAGGAGAAGGCCGCGTTTGCACCCCAGTCCATCGAAGAGGGTAGCTACAAAGGCCTCTTCTACGGCCCGCCCTTTATGCAGTCCTGTTCGCTGATGTGGTACAACCAGGAGATGACCGACGCTGCGGGCATTCAGCCGCCCCAAGAATTGGCCGATTCCTGGACGATGGATGAGGCGCTGGATGCCTGGCAGAAGACGACGGTTGACAACGATGGCGACGGTACTCCGGACGTGTGGGGCGTGCGCTGGGGGCAGGGCACCTGGGCCGGTGACTACGAGCAGGGCATCCTGCGCCGCTCCGCGGGCGAGGTGGGTTCGCCCACCTACGAGGGGATGGGGCCGGATGGGATTACCTTCCAGGGCTACTTCGACACTCCCGAGGCGATTGAGTCCATGCAGTTCTACCAGGACATGCACCAAACCTGGAAGGTGACGCCGGTGGAGGCGATCCCCAACATCTTCCAGTCCAAGAAAGCCGCTTTTGTGGTCTTCCCGGACAATATCATCGGCGACATCAACAACCAGTACCCCGACGGCGGCTTTGCACTGGGGGTCACCGGCATTCCCTATTTCAAGAGCCAGCTCTGCCACACGGGTTCGTGGCACTACGGCATTTCGGCCAATACAAAGCATTTTGACGAAACGCTGGCCTTTGTGAAGTTTGCGTCGAGCAAAGAAGGCTCGCGTATCTACTACGAGGCCCTGCGCCAGTTGCCCGCCCGCCTGGACCTGCTCAACGAGCTGTCGGAATACAACAGCTATCCCCAGTCGTTGATCAAACAGGGCTTCGAGCAGTTCGGCATCCCCCGTATCCAGACGCCGGGCTATACCGAATACCAGCAGGTCTTTGCGGAGATCACCCAGAACATTGCCGCAGGCGCAGATGTGGCCCAGCAGATGACGGACGGGGCCAAGCAGATCGAGCAGTTGGTGGCGAAGTATAAGGGTTGGAATGAGTAAAGAGAAGGGATGACAGGATGAAGGGATGATGGGGGACTGATTCGTCGTCTATCATCCCTTCACCTGCAAACCTGGAGAAAGAGATGTACATTAGCCGTCTGGAATGGGACGAATATCGCATCGATCACATTGCGCTACACGGCGTGGAGACTGATGAAGTCTGGGAAGTGTGCGCGGATTCATTCCATATGGCCCGGCGACAAGGAGTGAACCGTTACCGCATGTATGGACAATCGGAGAGCGGAAGATAGCTGTTTGTTGTGCTGGAGAGTCTCTATGGCACGGTGTATAGGCCGATTACAGCGCGGGATATGACCGAACGTGAGAGACAGGCGTTTCGGAGGTTACGAAAATGAAAGCACTCGAAGTACCTGTTTTTGAAAACTACGAGGAAGAAACTGCGTTTTGGGACGCGTTGGACACGGCGGATTTCATGCCAGATGACGACGAATGGTTTCGTTTTGATACGCCGCACAAACGAGCCGTGCGCGTGGCAATCCTTCCTCAGATCGCAGAAGAACTCATTCACACGGCTCAGAAACAGGGCGTTTCCATAGAAACTCTTGTAAATGTTCTACTCTTGGAGCATTTGCGAGAACCAGCCGTGACTAGCTGAACGGCCAGACGCATTTATGGCTACATTTGCCTCTCGTTCCCCTAGCTGGTGGACATTTATCCAACGACGTAAGACCCGCAATGTCATTATTGCCGGTCTGTTTGTGTTGCCCGCCATCGTCAATTTTCTGATTTTTCGCTACATACCGATTCTATGGGCGGCTCGCGCCAGCACCTGGCAGTACAGCCTGCTGGGCGGCTACCGGGACTGGATCGGCGGGGATCACTACCTGCGCGCGCTGGAAGACCCCATCCTGCTCAAGTCCCTGCAAGTCACCTTCACGTATGTGATCGTCAAACTGCCCCTGGAGGTGGCCCTGGCCCTGGCCCTGGCGATCTTCACCAACCAGGCCCGTCGGGGGATGGGCACGATGCGCACGATTGTCTTTACGCCGGTGGTGATGTCGATGGTCGTCGTGTCGGTGGTCTGGGCGCTGATCCTCAACGCGGATTCCGGTCTGCTCAACGCGCTGCTGCGCACGCTGGGTCTGCCCAAGCAGGTCTTTCTGAGCAATCCCAATCTCTCCCTGCCGTCTGTGATTACGGCGACGATTTGGAAGGACGTGGGGTTCAGCACGATTCTGATTGTGGCCGGGCTAAAGGGCATCCCTGGAATTTTTTACGAAGCCGCGGTGATGGATGGGGCCAACCGCTGGCATCTCTTCCGCCACGTCACCCTGCCCCTGTTGCGCCGCACCCTCTTTTTCGTCGTCGTCACCCAGACAATCTTCAGCTTTCAGGTCTTCATCCCCGTCTATTCCATGACCCAGGGCGGGCCGCTGGATTCGACAAAAGTGCTGGTCTTCTACATCTACCAGTTGGGCTTCCGTTTTCAGGATATGGGCTACGCGGCCGCGGTGTCGATGATTCTGCTGCTGATTTTGTTGTTGATCAGTGTGACGCAGATGCGCTTCCTACGCTCGAATGTGGAGTATTGAGATGAGCGTAGCCAGCCCTAGCCGGGCCGCACAGATCGCCCGCTCCCAACGCCAGGCCCAATTGGGTCAGATTATCGGCTGGTTCTTCACGCTCCTGGCCTACGCTCTGATCGCCGCCGTCTTTCTGACACCCGTACTCTGGATGATCGGCAGCAGTCTGCGCCCCAGCCGGGAGGTCTTCCAATACATCTTTCCGCTCAGTTGGCGCACATTTGTGCCCCTGGAGTTTACACTGCAGAACTTTGCCGACATCTTCGGCATCTCGGAGCAGGGCCGGGCGCTGGGTTTTCAATTTGGCCGCGCGCTGCTCAACACAGCCTTCGTCTCCAGCGCGGTGGTGGGCAGTTCGCTGGTCTTCAATACACTGGCCGCCTATTTCTTCGCCCGGCTGGAATTTCCCTATAAGAATCTTCTGCTGATTTTCGTGCTGGGCACATTCTTTGTACCTCAAGAAGCCACGATTGTGCCGCTCTATATCGTCGTGCGTCAGTTGGGCTTCGCCGACACCTATTGGGCGCTGATCCTGCCCTGGTATGCCAGCCCCTTTGTGATTTTTGTGCTCTCCCAATTCTTCCAGGAAATCCCCAAAGAGTTGGACGAGGCCGCTATCATCGACGGCGCGTCCCTGCTGAGCGTCCTGCGCCACGTGATTGTGCCCAACGCCCGGGTCGGTCTGCTCACCGTCAGCCTGCTGGAATTCCAGTTCATCTGGAATCTCTTCTTCTGGCCGCTCATCGCCACCGGGCGTAAAGAGCTACAGGTGATTCAGGTGGCGGTCGCCACTCAAATCACCCAGCGGGAGATCGCCTGGGGGCGCATCTTCGCCGGCAGCGTCGTCGCCAGCCTGCCTGTCATCCTTCTCTTCCTGGCCCTGCAACGCTATTTTGTCGAGGGCGTGGCGTTGAGTGGGTTGAAGGGATGAACGTATTGCGTATTGCGTATTGCGTAAGCAAGTGTCGATTGAGGAGTTCTGGAGAGAAAAACTGTAGTGGAGTTGCCCGTACTTCAGATCATAACTTTTGGCTCATATTGCAATCCTTACGAAATACGCAATACGCAATACACCCGCACACCAGAAAATCAGAGAAATCGCCAATGCGCCTCTCTTTTTCCGCTTCCCCCATCATCGGAATGATCCACATCGGCCCCCTGCCCGGCACGCCCTATTACGGCGCAAAGGGCGACTACGCCGCGGTGCGAGCCAAAGCCATTGCCGACGCGCTGGCCCTGGCCGAGGGGCGCGCGCAGGGCGGTCTGGTGCAGAACCGGGACGACCGGGTATTCCCCACCTACCAGGCCGACCCGGTGGTGGTGGCTGCTTTTGCCGACATCACCCGCGCCGTTGTGGACGCGGTGGGCGACCGGCTGGCTGTGGGCGTGCAGGTGCTGCGCAACGACCTGCGGGCGTCGCTTGCCATTGCCCACATCTGCGGGGGCAGCTTTGTGCGCTGCGGCGCACTGATCGGCGGCACAGAGACCCCCAATGGCAGGATGGAAGGCGACCCCTACGCCATCCTCAACTACCGGCGGCAGATCGGCGCAGAAAAGGTGCAACTGATCGCTGAGATCGCCTCTATGCACTTTCACAGCGAGCGGCCTCTGAGCGACCTGGCCCATGACGCGGCCTTCGTAGGAGTGGACGCGGTGGGCATCGCCCATCCCGATTTGACGACCAGCCTGGATTGGGTGGCCCAGGTCAAAACCGCCGCGCCCCAACTACCCGTCATCATCGGCGGTTATACCAATGCCGAGAACATCGCCCGCTACCTGGCCGTGGCCGACGGCGCGTTTGTCGGCGGCGCGTTTGAGGATGGGGGACGGGGCGGCGCGGTCAATGTAGAACGAGTGAAGAAGTTTATGCAGGCGGTAAAGAAATAGAACACGGATTTCAGAATTTGTGGATTTTCTGATCCGCAAATTCCGTCACCCGT
Organism: Chloroflexota bacterium; assembly: GCA_016199425.1. Classification (GTDB taxonomy): domain Bacteria; phylum Chloroflexota; class Anaerolineae; order Caldilineales; family Caldilineaceae; genus JACQGT01. The sequence continues at coordinate 5,979 of JACQGT010000673.1, read as the reverse complement.
GTTCTACCCCTCATTACAGGAGAACCAATGCCAAAACTGTCTGTCTGTATCGAAATGTTCTGGACCGGCCTGCCCTTTGACGAGCGGATTCGCCGGGTGGCCGCGGCGGGCTACTCCGCCTACGAGTTCTGGGGCTGGCGGGCCAAAGAGTTGGACGCCATCCGCGTTGCCACTGCCGCGACCGGGCTGGCCGTGGCCGGTTTCGCCATCGATCCGGGCTTTGCGCTGACCGCACCGGGGAACGAGGATGGGATGACCCAGGCCGCCATCGACGCCGCAGCCGCAGCCCACAGCCTGGGCTGCAAGAGTCTGATCGTCACCACTGGCAACGAAATCGCAGGCGAAAGTTGGGAGATCACCCGGCGGCGGGTGGTGCGCAAGCTGCGGGCTATGAGCCGGGTGGCCGCGGACGCGGGCATCCGCCTCTGTCTGGAGCCGCTCAATCCCTTTGTGGACCACAAGCATTACTGGCTGACGACGATGGCCCAGGCCGGGGATATTGTGGAGGAGGTCGATTCACCGGGGCTGGGGATTCTGTATGACCTCTACCACCAGCAGATCACCGAAGGCAAGCTGATCGACAACCTGCACCGCCACCTGCACCGTATCGGCCACATCCACACCGCGGGTGTGCCGGGTCGTCACGAATTGGTGGGGGGCGAGAACGACTACGCCGCCCTCTTCCGGGCCATCGACGCCAGCGGCTACGACGGCTACGTGGGGCTGGAATTCCGCCCGACGATAGGGGAAGAGGCCGCGCTGGCCCAGACGCTTGAACTTTTGGAGTAAGAGTCTTCATCCCCCGGCGATCCAGACGATTCCAACCTGCCCCAAAAACTGAAATACACCCGTCGTGGCTGCAATTTGCCACGGTTACTTCGACTTGCTATAATCCGCAAATACACACGCAACTTTTGCATAAAAGCCGTAATGACTAACGGCAAACTGTGTGTTATACTCCTATCTATGCAACAACAAGCGCGTTGGACTTCCTCACCAAATTCTTCTGCTGCTCCCGGCAACGCCGTGGGCGGCGTCATCGCGCTTAGATAGCCCGCGCCGGGGGAAGGAACGTCTCCCCTGGGCCTGGGCGGGCCTGCCTGAAACGTGAAACGTGAAACGCGAGTGCATTCGACGCACTTCCGCTTGTCACGTTTCACGTTTTACGTTTTACGCACCACCACTACACCCAATCACAGACCAATCCTCCATGCAAGGAGATTCCCATAATGTCCGACAAATATACCCCCCAAGAGATCGAACCCAAATGGCACGCCGCCTGGGAAGCCGCAGGACAGCACAATACCGTCGAAGACCCCAGCCGCCCCAAGTGGTATGCGCTGACAATGCTGCCCTACCCCTCCGGCGACCTGCATACGGGCCACTGGTACGCCATGACACCCAGCGACGCCGGCGCACGTTACCGGCGCATGAAGGGCTACAACGTCTTTTTCCCTATTGGCTTTGACGCCTTTGGCCTGCCCGCCGAGAACGCTGCCATCAAGAACAATATCCACCCCAAAGAGTGGACCTACAAGAATATCGAACGCATGCGGGTGCAGATGCGCCAGATGGGCGCGATGTGGGCCTGGGACCGGGAAGCCGTGACCTGTGACCCGGACTACTACAAGTGGAGCCAGTGGTTCTTCCGCAAGCTGTACGATCTAGGGCTGGCCTACCGGGAGTTTGCGCCGGTGGACTGGTGCCCCAACTGCAACACAACCCTGGCCCGGGAGCAGGTGTGGGGTGACGACCGCCACTGCGAGCGCTGCGGCACGCCGGTCATCAAAAAAGAGCTGAACCAGTGGAAGTTCCGCATCACCAACTACGCCGAAGAACTGCTGGCCGATATGGAGATCATCGACTGGCCGGAGCGGGTGAAGGTGATGCAGAGGAATTGGATCGGGCGCAGCGAAGGGGCGGAGGTTCAGTTTCCAGTGAGCAGTGAGCAGTCATCAGTGAACAGTCATCAGTCATCAGTCATCAGTGGAGAGAGTTCGCACATTGATCACTGGTCACTGATTACTGTCTTCACCACCCGCCCGGACACCCTGTGGGGCGCGACGTTTATGGTCCTGGCCCCGGAGCACCCGCTGGTAGCGCAGGTCACAACTGACGAGCAGCGGGCGGCGGTAGAGGAGTACGTCGTGGCTGCGGCCCGGCTGGACGAGGTGACCCGCGGCGCGACCGACAAGGAGAAGACCGGCGTTTTCACCGGCGGTTACGCCATCAACCCGGTCAACGGCGAGCGCATTCCTATTTGGATTGCGGATTATGTGATGATGGGCTACGGCACGGGTGCCATTATGGCTGTCCCCGGCCACGACGAACGGGACTTTGCCTTTGCCCAGAAGTTCGGGCTGGAGATTCGCCGGGTGATCACCGGGCCGGAGGGCGCGGCGGGTATACTGGCCGCAGCCTACGACTCCAAAGACGAGGGCGAGATGATCAACAGCGGCGCGTTCGACGGCACGCCGGTGAAGGGCGCGGCCGCCAAAGTGACCGCCTGGCTGGAGGAGATAGGCAAGGGCAAACGGTCTATCAACTACCGGCTGCGGGATTGGCTGATCAGCCGTCAGCGCATGTGGGGCGCGCCCATCCCGATGATTCTGTGCGACGAATGCGGCGTTGTGCCCGTGCCCTACGCCGACCTGCCCGTTGTCCTGCCCGACGACGCCCAGTTCAAGCCCACCGGCGAAAGCCCGCTGAAATATCACGAGGGCTTCCGCTTTGTCAAATGCCCGAACTGTGGCGGCGACGCCGAGCGGGAGACCGACACGCTGGATACTTTTATGTGTTCCAGTTGGTATCAGTACGCCTACGTCACCCCCTATTGGAAAAAGGGCGAGGCGCTGACCGCGGACGATATCCCCTGGGAAAAGGCGAAGGGCGACTACTGGCTGCCTGTCGATCAATACACCGGCGGCATCGAGCACGCCACAATGCACCTGCTCTACACCCGCTTCTTCACCAAAGCCATGCGCGATATGGGCATCGTGCCCTTTGCCGAGCCGATGGAGCGGCTGTTCAATCAGGGGATGATTCTGGGGCCGGACAACGAGAAGATGTCCAAAAGCCGGGGCAATGTAGTCAACCCGGACGAATACGTGGCGAAGTACGGCGCGGATACCGTGCGCGGTTATCTGATGTTTATCGGCCCCTGGGATCAGGGCGGCCCCTGGGACCCCAGCGCCATCGAAGGCGTCAGTCGCTTTCTGCACCGGGTGTGGACTGTCATCACCGACGAAGCAAAGGCCGAGAATCTGTCCGCTGCGCCTTCCGCTGGCGAGGTGCGGGAGGTGGAGCGCAAACTCCACCAGACGCTGGTCAAAGTGGGCGAGGATATGGCGAGCTTCCGTTTCAACACCGCCATTGCCGCACTGATGGAGCTGAACAATCTGCTGATGAAGGCCAAAGATTCGGCGGTGGCCGGCTCGCCCATCTGGGATGAATCCATCCGTAGCCTGCTGCTGATGATGGCCCCCATCTTCCCCCATATCAGCGAAGAACTGTGGCATCGCATCGGCAACAGCGATTCGGTCCACGTGCAGCGCTGGCCCGTGGGCGACCCGGAGAAGGCGAAAGAAGACGAAGTGACTGTCGTCGTCCAGGTCAACGGCAAGAACCGGGACAAACTGACTGTCGCCCCGGCCACGGCTGCCAAATTCCTGGAAGAGATGGCTCTGGCCAGCGAAGGCGTGCAGAAGTGGCTGGACGGCAAGCAGGTGCGCAAAGTGATTGTCGTGCCGGATAAACTGGTGAATCTGGTGGTGGGATGATGAGATGCTGGGGGAGGGCAGGCTGGTTGGTCTGTCCTCCCCGAAAGGGTAGACCGCATGAGTACACGGATTCTGACTGATTATGAAGTCTCTAGCGCAGAAGACAGTTGGCCTATTCCCCAGGAGTTGCGCCGTCAACTCCTGGCTGCTCTGCTGGACAGAGAGAAGCAGCCCCTGCGCGAGATGAGCTACGCGGAGTTTCTGGAGTGGGCTGATGAGGACACGCTGGCTGAATGGGTGGAAGGAAAGGTGATGATGACAAGTCCCGCGTCGCGACCCCATCAGAAGCTGGTGAGTTTTTTGGATCGACTGGTGGGTTATTATGTGGAGCTTCACCAACTGGGCGAATTTCTGATCGCGCCCTTCCAGATGCGGATTGCGCGCAGCGGGCGAGAACCGGATTGTTTCTTTGTGCGGACGGAACATCTTGACCGGCTGCAAGATACGTTTATGGATGGCCCCGTAGACCTGGCGATAGAAGTCATTTCGCCGGAGAGCATCGGTCGCGACCGGGGCGACAAGTTTTTTGAGTACGAAGAAGCCGGGATACCCGAGTTTTGGCTGCTGGACCCGCAGACCCAACGGGCTGAGTTCTACCAACTCAACGCCGCTGGTCGCTATCAGCCCATTCAGCCGGTGGACGGTGTCTATCGTTCGGCTGTGATCACCGGTTTCTGGCTGCGCGAGCAGTGGCTCTGGCGAGAGCCATTGCCACTTCCCTTGAAACTGCTGGCCGAAATCGCCGGGCTTGACGCTTCTCTTGTGGAGCAGTTTGAACAGGCGTTGCGCGCCGAACAGTGAATTTCTAGAACAGGAGTGTACGATGGGCCGAGAGTTCTATGTGGTCATCGAGAGAGATGAGGATGGATTGTACGTTGGCGAAGTCCCGTGGTTAGCTGGTTGCTATTCGCAAGGAGAAACGCCGGATGAATTGATGCGGAATATGCGTGAGGTAATTGCGCTTTGCCTGGAGGATGACGATACATCTGACATATCCCTGGAATTTGTTGGTGTCCAGAAAGTGATTGTCTGATGCGGCGGATGGATGTTTTGTTCGTTAGCAACCAGCGCTACTACACCCGCATCCCCGCTCTCACTCTGGCAAACTGGGATGCCTAGCCCTTCCTCCAACATCTATCGCATCGCTCTGCTTGCGCTGATTCTGTGCGCCTTTGCCCTGCGCGTCTACAAACTGGACAGCCAGAGCCTTTGGTACGACGAGGGCGTGACCGCCATTGTGGCCCAATACGACCTGGACTCACTGGCCCGGTGGACCGCGGATGACATCCAGCCGCCCCTCTACTATGCCCTGATGGCGGGTTGGGGGCGGCTGGCCGGGTGGGGGGAGTGGAGTCTGCGCTTCCCGTCGGTCTTCTTTGGGCTGCTGATTGTGCCATTGCTTTCGGCCCTGGCCCTGCGCTGGAACGGCAGCCGCCTGGCGGGTACGTTGGCTGGGCTGCTGGCCGCCTTCCATCCTCTGCTGCTCTACTACAGCCAGGAAGCGCGTATGTATACGCTGCTGGTGGCGCTGGGGACGGGGATTGTGTATTGCGTATTGCGTATTGCGTATTGGGAAGGGGACGATCCAGCGACTCAGGAACAGAAGGGGAGGGGGGGGAAAGGACAAGCGGGTCCGCCCTGGCTACTGTGGACTATTTATGTGGTCGCCGGGGTTGCGAGTCTCTACACCCATTACTTCGCTGTTTTTCTTCTGCTAGCTGTGAATATCGCCTATCTTCTCCGTATTCCCTGCTACTCGCCTGCGGCGCGCCCGACACCACTACCTACGCAATACGCAATACGCAATACATATCCCTGGTTTCTCGCCAACGCCGCCGTCCTCACCCTCTATCTCCCCTGGCTCGGCAACCTCTTCACCCGGCTGGATGTGGACGCCAGCTATTGGGAAGGCAGTCTGAAGCTGTGGGAAGCCCTGATCGCGGTCGCCATTCGCTTTACCAGCGGCGAGACCGTTCTGGAAGGCCAGGCCGCCCGCCTGCTTTGGGTCTACGGAGCCGTCACACTGCTGGCACTTTTCGGCATTGCAAGAGGGGATGACAGGGTGACAGGGCGGCAGGGTGACAGGGTGACAGGCAATCATCCCTCACGTTTCACGTTTCACGTTTCACGTTTCACGAATTACGCATTCCGCATTCCACATTCCGCTATACCCAATATCCAATACCCACTGATCCTCCTG
>JACQGT010000677.1 GCA_016199425.1 Chloroflexota bacterium | reverse complement strand
GTAGGTCGGACTGTCAGTCCGACCGGCCTTTCAGCGCTGGGTGTGACCCCACTTGTAGGTCGGACTGTCAGTCCGACCGGCCTTTCAGCGCTGAGTGTGACCCCACTCGTAGGTTGGACTGTCAGTCCGACCGGCCTTTCAGCGCTGGGTGTGACCTCACTCGTAGGTCGGACTGTCAGTCCGACCGGCCTTTCAGCGCCGGGCGTGACCCCACTTGTAGGTCGGACTGTCAGTCCGACCGGCCTTTCAGCGCTGGGTGTGACCCCACTTGTAGGTCGGACTGTCAGTCCGACCTACGCAATACGCAATTCACATATCCGGTCCAGATTGAAGGTGCGCATGGCCCCGGCGCTGTGGCAGTAGGCGATGAGTTGGGGCGTGGGGTGCGCGCTTGTCACCCAGTGGGGTTCTACCCGACGTTGGGTAAGCAGATTGCGCCCAGCCGTGAAGTATGTCATCTCCAAATCCCTCTTTGTCTCCAGGGCCTCTTCGATCAGAGGCAGCCACCGTTGCGGGTCTGTGGGGTGGGGCGGCGGAGCAAAGACCAGACCATCCAGCAGATCCGCCAGATCGCTCTGGATGCGGATTAGCTGGGCCTGGAGAGTGGCCTGTTGCACAGGAGGCAGAGCGGCAAAAAGCAGAGCCAGGGCGCGATAGGGCGGCGCGGGCAGGTCGATCTGCCCGGCCAGCAGCGCATAGACCTGGCCCATCAGCCAGAGGGTGGCCGGGTCCACAGCAGGGACAGAATCCGGCGGCGGAGAGGCGACCTCTTCTGGTGGAAGGGGTGGGTGGAGGGAATGGACGAAGAATCCCGCTGTGGCCAGACGCTCCACAGCCGCGGCTGGTTGCGTCGTAAGCAGGGCCAGGGTCGGAGTCAGCAGTTCGCCGATGACGCGCCGGGCCTCTGGATGGCTATGGATCGCCTGCATTTCGGCTGGGTTCTGGGAGCGCAGGAGCGGGAGCAATTGTACCTGCAGAGTGCGGCCCGAACGATGCCAACTTCCAATTGCGCTCTTCTCATCGGCAGAGAGAGTCAGCCCCAATGCGGCCAGGGCCTGTAGAAGGGGGAAAAGTTCATACCCCCGGGACCCGGCCTGGGCCACACTGTCCCGCTGCAGGGCCAGGCGATGGCTGGGCAGGGTCTGGTGGCGTTCTAGAGCCAGATAGCGGGCATAGGGGGCCAGGCGAAAGAGCGGGCCGGGCGCTGTGGCCGCGGAGATGGAGAGCACCCAACCTGGATCAACGCCTCTCTCCCGGGTGGCGTGGGCTGCGGGCGGGTGCGGCCAGTGGGTCAGCCCGGCAGGCGGCGGGTATTGGGTGGGGTGGAGCAGCCAGCGGCCTACAGGCGTCAGACGGAAGAGAGCATTGGCGTCAGGAATATCGTCCGGGTTTACGGGCGGCCCATCGGCGCAGACGGCCAGCGCCAGATAGCCCAGGGGATAATAGAGGGTTTCCGCCAGCAGTCTGTCCAGGTCCGACAGATCTTCCATCCAGGCCAGAAAGAAGCCCGCATAGGCAGGCGACGACCCAAGGATGCGGGCCGAAAGCTGGGCCGGTGTCACCGGGTCCGCACAGACGGCCAGCTCTTTGATCAGCAGGTGGGGCCAGGGCGCGGGCAGATAGGCGCCGGGTTGGGCGTAGCTCTGGCGCAGGGCCGGTTCTGCGTCAAGCCAGGCCTGCCAGAGCAGAGTCAATTGTTGGGCGGGCGGTTCGGCCAGCCAGGACCAGGCAAAGGCGGTGAGTGCGCCGTTGGCGAGAAGACCGGCGGCTTCGGCCAGAAAAAAGAGAAAGGCCAGACGGCGACAGCGCTTGTGGGAGGCGGGCAAGGGCAGACTCTCGGCCAGCAACAGACGCTCGTTCAGGCGGGCCAGGTGGCTGGGCGGCAGCCAACGGCTATGCAACAGACGCAGGTCCGCCTGACTGTGCAGATAGAGCAGGGCGTGGGCCAGATCGTGCAGGAGGGGAAAGGGACGGGTGCTGCTGATGCGCTCGGTTTCCAGCAGAGTTGTCAAGAATGGTGTCAGATCAGACGGCGCGGTGAGGGAACGGCAGCGATCCACAGGGCGGGTATCGCTGGAATGGAGCAGCCCGCTGTAATAGAGTTCTTCGCTGACCGACTGGGGTGACTGCCAGGGAGGCGGGTCATAGGAGCGGTTGACCCCGGGGCGACGGATGGGGCCGTATTCAGCAAAAAAGAGGGGAGCGGGCAGCTCGCCAGCAGCCAGCAATCGCCGGAGCGCATCCAGGGCAGAGAAAGAGAGGATGGATGAAAGAGTCTGGGAGGAGTGGGCGGAGAGCAGAAAGCGGTGGATGGCGGTGGCCCAGCCCTCTTTGTCATTGGTGTTGGCGTTGCGTAGGGCAAGCCGGGTAGCTACCCCCCGCAAATCCCGGTGGGGCATATTCTGCAAGTGGGTCAGAAGTTGTGGCATAGAAGTATACCGGGCAAGAAGGTAACTACCTCGACAATGTTACATTTCCGTTGGCCTACGCTGGGAGACTAGCGCCGGTTGAGTAGGCGGGTGCTGTATCCCGCCGTATCGAAACCAAGCGGGTGGGAAGCACAGACATATCACCC
>JACQGT010000676.1 GCA_016199425.1 Chloroflexota bacterium | reverse complement strand
CATAGGGAAGTCTCCGTGTGAAAGGGGTATTGGATATTGGATATTGGGTATTGGGTATTGGATATTTGGTAGTGACGCCGATACCGCGTCACTACCAAATATCCAATACCCAATATCAGACCGGTTGCGGTATGGGCAGTTTGTAGAGTTCCGCGGCTGTCTGGCTCATCACCCGGTCGCGCAGGTGGGCGGGAAACTGGCGGGCGGCGAAATCGGGCGCGTCGCCATCCCAGTGGGGGTAGTCGCTGGAGAACATCAGCATCCGGGCCGCGTCGAACATCTCCAGAATGGTGTGAAACTGTTTGGGATTCTCCGGCTCTTCCAGAGGCTGAGTCGTCAGCAGCACGTGCTCCTGGACAATCTGGCTGGGCAGCCGGTCCACCCAGGGTACAGTCATGCGCAGAGCCTTCCAGTTTTTGTCCATCCGCCACAGGATGGGCGGCAGCCAGGAGATGCCCCCCTCCACCATCACCCATTTCAGCGTAGGAAATTTGGTGAAGACCCCTTCGCTGATCAGGCTGACCAGATGGGCGATGTACGTTTCCACCAGCCCCGTATGCCACTCAAAATAACTGGTGGGATAGCCGGCCGCGCCGGGTGGGCCAGAAATACCCACCCCTTCGGTGCCCGGATGGATGGCGACGGGCAGGTTGTGTTCGGCGGCCGCGGCGTAGATGGGGTGGAAGAAGCGCTGGCCATAGGGGATGCGGGCGCCGCTGGGCATCTGCACCTGCACGACGCCCGGATGATCGCCCCAGCGGTGAATCTCCTGCACGGCCAGTTCGGGATCGTTGGGATAGACGGCCAGGGCGATGCGAAAGCGGGGATCGACCGGCAGCCACTCTTCGATCATTACATCATTCACAGCGGAGATGACCGCGGCCGCGTAGTCGGCTTCGGGCGAGAGGCCCAGATGCAGCGTGCCCCCGGTGATGAGTACGCCGTAGTCGATGCCATAGACGTCAAAGAAGTGGCGGCCCAGCAGGCGGGGATCGCCTTCGATGCGTGCGCCATCGACGACCGCATCGGGCCGGTTCACGCCATTGGGATTCCACCAGCCCAGAGAACTGGCAGAACGGTTGCCGCCGGCATAGCGTGTGCGCCAGGGCTCGGGCAGCCGGGCCAGCACTGCGGCGGAGTTTACATTGGGGTGGATGTCGGTGTCAACGATCAGTTGTGTTTTCATACAAATCCCTTTGACGTCATAAGTCGTGCAGACGCGCCGCGCAAGATCACAGCCATCACCGCATCCAAATTTATTTCTTGTGAAGGCTGTACGTTGGCCTGTTGACCGATGTGTTTGTGATGGGGATAGGTTGGCAAATGGCGATGATGGGCAGCATTGTCCCAACCAGTAATCAACCGATTGTCGGAGGTAAGCCAGTAATAGCTATAGCGGATAAGTTGCGATCCGTTCCATTGCTCTGCCACTCGCAGATTCGATCCATCCCGCAGGAAAAGTATCAACCGGAGTGCTTCCTCGTCTTGCTCAACCAAAACGATCCGCTCTGCGTCGTTGCCATAGGCTGTCTCTATCTGGTGCAGACGCTCATTCGCTACCATTGCTGTCAGTTTTCCAGATACAATCCGAACCGGGTGATCTGTTTGAGTCGTTCAATCTCCTTCTCGGCGTTCTGGGCTGCTTCAGACCAGTGATGCCAGAAGATGTAATCCTCGTGCATTTCATAATTCGCGTCTTCGGGTAGACCTTCGCGCTCAATCTCCTCCAGGGATTTCCCATATTTGGCCTGAAAATGTTCAATTTTGCTTTGGGCCAAAAAGAGGCGATTCCGCAGGCCGGATAACCGAAAGGCCGCGCCGTGCGTGATGATCTGCACTCGTTCTTCTCTGCCTAGAGTCAAAAACGCATCTTCAATTGTCTGGGTGGTCACTGGTGTCATACCCTCACCTATTCTCCACATACAACTCTATCTTGCAAGCCTATCTGACACGTATTATACGGAAAAGGTGGCGCACGGTAAAGCAGGAGTTCAACAGTTTAGGCCGGAACAGCGCTGGCTACCGCCCAGCCAACCCGGACATCTGTATGCCCCCAACAAAGTAGCGCTGGGCGAAGAAGAAGATCACCAGCAGAGGCAGCAGCATCGCAGTAGAGGCGGCCATCATCAGATTCCAACTGGTGGAGTAGAGGTCTTTGAAGCCCAGCAGCCCAATCGCCATCGTCCATTTCTGGGGATTTTGCAGATAGATGAGGGGTTGGAAAAAATCGTTCCAGTGATGGATAAAGGAAAAAACGGCAATCGTCGCCACAACCGGTTTGGAGAGGGGCAGAATGATAGTCCAATAGATGCGATAGTTGCTGGCCCCGTCGATGCGGGCCGCCTCGTCCAGTTCGTAGGGAATGGTCATAAAAAACTGGCGGAAGAGAAAGACGTTGAACGCGCCGCCCCCCATCCACAGGGGCACAATCAGCGGCAGCAGCGTATTAATCCACTTCAACCAGCGAAAGACAATAAACGTAGGGATGAGAGTCACAATACTGGGCAGCATAATCGTCGAGAGGACGAGCAGGAAAATTTGCTCCCGGTAGGGAAAGCGCAGCCGGGCAAAGGCGAAAGCAGCCATCGAGGCTGTGAAAAGCGTTCCGAGCGTGGCGAAAACCACAATTTGCGCCGTATTCCAGAAGTATTTGTCAAAGGGCACGGCCCGGAATGCCTCTGGATAGTTCTCCCAGATAAAAGGTTCGGGTATCCACTTGGGCGGCATAATAAACGTTTGCGCACCAGTCTTCAACGACGTGGAAACCAGCCAAACCAGGGGCAGGGCCAGGGCAATGCCTACGACGGTCAGGATGATATACCCCAAAAAAGCCCATGCGCCGTCGATGGTCCGCCGCCGCGCCCGGCTGCGTGCGGCCAATCCAGAAGTCAGTAAACTCGCGTTGGAATCCGTTGATAGCATCCTGAAAATTTCCGTGCGGAGAAAGGGTATTGGGATAGTAGATATTGGGTATTGGGTATTGGGTAGTCTCCGTGGAGACTGCATTTGCCCAGTCAGCGTCCCCACCCAATACCCAATCTCCAATATCTACTCTCTTAAATCCCCCTCATAAAAGACCCAGCGGTCCGAAAGGCGGAATTGGATGAGCGTAAAGATGAGAATAATGACAAAGAGCACCCAAGCCATAGCCGAAGCATAGCCCATGCGGAAGTTTTCGAAGGCGGCCCGGTAGAGATAGAGCAGATAGAAAAGAGTCGAGTAGTTCGGCCCACCGTCGGTCATAATATAGGCCTGGGTAAAGACCTGAAATGCGCCGATGATGGCAATGATAAAGTTAAAGAAAAGGGCGGGCGTGAGCAGGGGCAGGGTAATACGCCAGAAGCGCTGCCAGGTGGTGGCGCCGTCGATGTCCGCGGCCTCGTAAAGCACGGACGGAATGCCTTTCAGTCCGGCCAAGAGAATTACCATCTGTCCGCCGATGGACCAGAAGCTCATAATAATCAGCGCGGGCTTGGCCAGCCGGGGATCTTGCAGCCAATAGAGACCCTCCAGCCCCATCCATTCGAGAAAGCTGTTGGCCAACCCCCACTGGGGATGAAAAATCCAAACCCACAGAATCGAATTCGCCACCACTGGCGTCAGGGAGGGCACATAAAAGAGCGTGCGGTAAAAACGAATGCCGCGCAGATTCAGGTTAATAGCCAGCGCGGCCAGCAAAGCCATCAGCAAATGCAGCGGCACACCCACAAAAACGTAGTAGCTGGTGTTGTAGAGCGAGAGCCAGAAACGGTCATCGGCAAACAGCCTGGCGTACTGCTCGAAGCCAACCCATTTGGACGGGGTGACGATCTCCCAGCGGGTGAAGGAGATGTAGAGGGAGGCCAGCATCGGCCCCGCGGTAAAGGCGAGAAAGCCCAGCACCCAGGGCAGGATGAAAATGTAGGCGTCCCGGGCCTCGCTGCGCAGCAGACCCCGGCGGCGTTTGGGTTGGGGGGAAGCAACGACGGGTTGGCTGGTCATGCGGCCTCACGCACTTTTTCCCAGAGAAATGTTTCGACCAGACTCTCGGTAGAGACTTTCCGCGATTGTGCGATATCGACCAGCTCTTTTGCCAGGGTCTCATTCACGGCCAGCAGTCGTTTCCCGCCTGCTGGTTGAAGATCGAAGTGCGCTTCGGGCAACTCATCCCAGAGATCGCCCAAGTCTTCACTCTCAAAGAACGCAATCAGCTCGTCCAAAGACATTGCCGCCAATTCATCGGTTCGTCTACTTTCTTGCATAGATTCTTCTTTCCTTTTCTGCCATATCTCTGGCACTCAGGATCAGGGCCGTGCCGTCCTGCTTGTGAATGAAAAGTATCGCCAGATAACGTCCCGCCTCGCTCTGCCCCAGAACCGTATAGACATCTTCGTTCTGGCGCTCTCCTCTTTCCACAAAACGAAAGCGCGGATTCCCCCAAATTGCCTCTTCGACCTCATCGGTGGATACGCCGTGTTTGGATGCCAGCTTCTCAACAATGACCTCAAGCCAGAAGACATTCGTAATTCTCACGACACGCTTGCTCGCTTACCTGATGATGAGATGTCGATCCTACTCCGGCGGGCGACACCCGTCGGTCACGGACCGGCGGGGAGCAGGAGCCGGCGGGGAGCAGAAACCGGCGGAAGGCGGGAACTGCTGGCGTGAAACGCGAGATCATCAGCCCTATCTCACGTTTCACGCCTCACTTTTCACGCCATCTCCATCAGCCCCGCCAACACCACTCACCTACGCAATACGCAATAGGTCCTACGCCCCCGGCACGTAGACCGCCAACTCCTCCACACGGGCGGCGATGGCGTCCAGCGCGGCCTGGGCGTCGGCCTGCTCCACCCCGTAGATGGAATTGAGCGCGGGTTGCACTTCCCGATGCACGCCGATCCAGTCACCGGCCACAGGTTCCGGGCGGCCATAGGCGAAGGCGTCCAGCATCACCTGTGCGTGTTCGGGCAGGGAGTCGGCGCTCGTCTCCAGCAGACTCTCGGCCACCACCTTCAGGGAAGGCACATTCAGGCCGGTGGCTTCGACCCAATGGCGGAAGGCCTGCTCGCCGCCCAGGAACTTCATCCACTGCCAGGAGGCGTCCGGGTTGCCTGTGCCGCTGTAGATGCTGTGCCCGGCAGAGGCCACGCGGGTGGTCTGGGTGTCCCCCGCGTCCACGGGCAGATGGGCAATGTCCCATTTGAACTCGGCGGGCAGAATGCCGGAGAAGACGGAGAATTGGGGGAACATCCCGATATTGCCGGTCACGAAGAGGTTGGCGGTGGTAAAACCGCCGGCTTCGGCCACGGTTGCAGGCAGATGTACGCCGGTGTCGTGATGCCAGGCCGCAATCTCCTGAACCTGGCCGATGGCCGGCTCCTGGTTCATCGTGAATTTCGTGCGGTCTTCGCTGAGGACGTCGCCGCCCTTCTGCCACATTTTGATCCACGTGTTGCGGTTCAGATGCCAGTCCGCGGTGCCGTAGATTTTTGCCGCGCCCTCGCCTTCGGTGATGGTGGCGGCGGCTTCGGCAAAATCGGTCCACGTCCAGCCCTCGCCGGGATAGGCCAGTCCGTGCTTGTCGAAGAGTTCGGCGTTGTAGATCAGCACTGTGCTGGTCGTCTCCCGGGGGAAGCCGATCTGGCGGTCGCCGTACTGGAAGTCCTTGTAGGCGGCCAGCAGAAAGTCGTCGCCGCTGATCTCGTCGTCCGCGTCCAGATAGGGGTTCAGGTCCAATTGCAGACTGCGCACGGCCTGGCCGGAATTGGTGTAGCTGTGCGCCCAATAGGTATCAGGCGCATCACCCGCGGCAATAAGGGTAAGCAGTTTGGTCTGGACTTCAATGGCACCGCCCGGTTCCCAGATGGGTTCGACGGTGATGCTGCTGTTGGCTTCCTGGAAGGAGGCGATGAGTGGCTCGTAGCGCAGGAAGTCGGTGTCGTTGCCACCCTGGGTCAGGAACTTGATGGTGACGGCAGCCGCGGCAGGGGCCGGCGCGGCTGCTTCGCCACCTGTGGATGGGGACTGGGGTGGCGCGGGCGCGGCACAGGCCGCCAGGGCCGCCGCACCTGCGCTCAGCAGTGCGCCGCGCAAAAAGGTGCGACGATTGAATCGACGGTTGATGGATTGACTGTCGGACATGGGTTTCTCCTTATGGGTTTTGTACGGAAACCGAAATAGTGGGGCTGGAACTGAATTGATGATGGAAAGCAGCACGCAAGAAATTAAGCCGGACATCAGGCCGTTGCAGGTGGGGGGCGATTCTGCTCAGCGTCGATCTGTGCGCATTTTAGCACAGGGGGGATCGACTGTCAAAGGAAACGATTGAGGCCGATTCCGGTCAATGGATACGAATGGTACGTATGGGAAGCGTGAAACGAGAAACGTGAGAGCAAACGACGATCTCACGTTTCTCGTTTCACGCTTCGCCGGAAATGTTCTACCGTTCTACGTTGATCCCGTAGTGTCCTTCCACGTGGGGGAAGCGCGCGGACACGTTCTCCGCCAGGTCCACACCCAGGCCGGGGCGGTCGGGCAGGATCAGGTAGCCGTCCACGATCTGCGGTGTTTCGGCCAGAATGCCCCACTGAAGGGGTCCCTGGTGCTGGTTGAGTTCGACAATTTCGATATTGGGAATGGCCGCCACCATCTGCGCATGGGCCATACACATCAAGCCGTTGTGCCAGGAATGGGGATAGACGGGCAGCCCGTAATGGGCGGCCATCTCTGCAATGCGCGCGGTTTCGGTGATGCCGGAGAGACCCGCATCGGGCTGTAGAATGTCGTAGGCCTTCTGCTCGATGCAGGGGCGAAACTCCTCCAGCGTGGCGAAGGATTCGCCGCCGCTGATGGGCATGTCCACCGCGGCGGCCAGGCGGGCGTTGCCGGCAATGTTGTTGCGGTCGATGGGTTCCTCGAACCAGGCAAAGCCCAGCCGCTCCAGTTCCAGAGCAATGGGCATAGCCTCGTCTTCGGTCAGGCGACAGTTGCCGTCCAGGGCCAGGTCCATGCGCCCGTCCACGGCCTGGGCCAGCCCCCGCACGTGGTCCAGGAAGCGGTCGACCGTTACGCCGTCAAAGGACCACTCGCTGCCGATGCGAAATTTCATGGCTGTGTAGCCCTGCTCCACATAGCCCAGCGCTTCTTCGATCAACTGCTCCGGGTTGTATCGCCAGTCGTAACGGCAACCGCCGGAGGCGTAGAGCCGCGCCCGGTCCGCCGGGTTGGGCGCGAGCAATTCGCTCACCCGTTTGCCTGCGATCTTGCCGCGCAGATCCCACAGGGCGCAGTCGATCCCGGCCACCGCACAGTCGTGGGGGCGTCCCCGGCCTGTGGGTTTGGGCGCAATGGTCGGGTCTTGCGGGTCTTTGCCAATGAGGGTGGGGGCCAGCCAGGTCACCCAATCCTGAATGCGGGTGAGCCAGCCATAGGCCGAGGCTTCGCCGAGGCCGGTGATGCCTTCGTCGGTGTGGATGAGGACGACCGCGCAGTCGGCTTTGACGGTGCGGTAGCGGGAGGTGATCCACTGGCGTTCGGGTTCGTGCATGCGGGAGAGGCAGAGAGTTTCCAGGGCAGTAATTTTCATGGGGGTCTCCTGTGGTGGATAGAAACTGTGTAGGATTGCACGGACCTATAGCATAGGAAAGAAGCAACGAGATTGCAAGTACAAAAGTAGTCGTGCTATAATTTCTGTATACTCGGACTGACTACCAGAACAATCGGCGTGGAACTGAATTGGTTTGCGCACGTTCGTTCTGTGTCGGGATTCAACCTTAACTTACCTGAGCGGCAGCACCCACGCCCCGACGAAGCGGCGCGGCGCGGATGCTGCCGCTATTCTTTTTTCATCTGGACCATTCCATGCCTATTGTTGCCCATTCTGCACTCCCTACCTTCGAGCGTCTGCGCGAGCGGGGGCAGGAAGTGTTGCCCCTGGAACACGCGCTGAAGCAGGACATCCGCGAGCTGCACATCGGCCTGCTGAATATGATGCCCGACGCCGCGCTGCAAGTGACCGAACAGCAGTTTATGCGGCTGGTGGGCAGTTCCAACCAGATCGCCCAGTTCTTTGTGCATCCTTTTTCTGTGCCGGGTCTGCCCCGCAGCGCGGAAAGCCAGGCCTATATCGACCGCTATTACAGCACCTTTCAGAATGCCCAGGAAAAGGGGCTGGACGCCCTGATCATCACCGGGGCCAATGTGAGCAATCCGTCCCTGGAACTGGAGCCGTTCTGGCAGCCCCTCTCGGAGGTGATGGCCTGGGCCTCGGAAAATGTCTCATCCGTGCTCTGTTCTTGTCTGGCTACCCATGCCTTGCTCCAACAGTGTCACGGCGTGGAACGCCAGCCACTAGGCTACAAACGCTGGGGCGTCTTCAACCACCGGGTACTGCACCCCTACCACCCCCTGCTCAGCGATATCAACACCCGTTTCGACGTGCCCCATTCCCGCTACAATGAAATCAGCCGGGAACAGTTCATCGCT
>JACQGT010000659.1 GCA_016199425.1 Chloroflexota bacterium | reverse complement strand
TTTCACCTTGTCACCCGCTCACCTTGTCAGGTATAGCAACTGGAGGAAGAACGATGCGAAGATGCCGCGCCCATTGGCTATCGATTTCGATTCTGTTGACTTCTTTTCTCTTGATTTTCCTCTTCAATCTTCACCTGCGCACCGGGCTGTCAGCCCCGGGCACAACCGTCGCCGCCGAGAGACTTCTGCTCGCGCCCATCGACGACACTTACGCTTTCTCCGTTGAGCCGGACGCCAATCACGGCGCGGAGGGCACATTCTTTATCTACAACGCGGATGCCGAGACAATCGCCCGGGTCTTTCTGCAATTCCCCCTGGACAGCTTGCCGACGGGCGCAGAGATTCTCTCGGCTACTCTCTCTCTGTCGCTTTTTGAATTCAGTACGGCTGCGGGCAAGGAGGCGGTGATGGAGCTGATCCAGCCCGGCGCGGTGTGGGACGAAGAGACGCTGACGTGGAACAAGCAGCCAGACATCGACGCCGGCGCGGGACAGGCGGCGCTGATCCTCTCCCCCTTTGCCCCCGGCGCGGTGGACAGCTTCGATGTGACAGACCTGCTGCGTCAGGCCCTGGCCCGGCAGAGGAGCGGGGCCGACGGGGATGGAAAGTTTGGCCTGCGCGGTCGTTTGAACGCTCCCTTCGATGTGGAACACAGCCAGGAGTGGACGAGCAAAGAGGGTAGCGATGATCCCCCCCAATTGGAGGTTCTCTTCACCGCTGAGAGCGGCACCCAGACGGTCACTGCTTCCCCATCCCCCAGCCCTTCGTCCACCCACACCGCTACTCCCAGCCCTTCGTCCACTCGCCCCAGCCCATCGCCTACCCGGACAGTGACCCCCAGCCCGTCGCCCACCCGTACCGTCACCCCTAGCCCATCCTCAACCAGACCGCCCAGCTTCGGAGAGGCCAGCGCTGGCAAATCAGCCATCCCGGCCAGTCCCCAGGGCGTCTATGCCGGCGAGGATATTCGCTATCGGGTCGATTTGAGTTGGCGGGGAGATCACTCGGCTGGCGTCACTCTCATCGATCCCATCCCTTCGCCGACGGTCGTCTTCAATCCCGGCAGCCTGGCCTTTGGCGATTTCATCTCCTGCCAATTTGTGTCGGGATCCCATACGATTGGCTGCAACGGCGCTTTTCCGGCCTCTTTGGAAATTCTGCGCACGTTTATGAGCTTTACGGCCACGGCCCAATGCGAGATGTACATCGATCCCCCACCGGTGACTGTCAGGTCTCCGATTGTCAACCGGGCGGATGTGCTGATCGACGCCTTCATCTTTCAGCCGTCGGTCAGCACAGAGAAGAGAGTACCTTTCCGGCTGCAAGCCTCTTCACCCGCCTTTCTGCCCTCTGCGGTCATCGGCAATGCGGGCCACACCCTTCTCTTTTACACAATTTTGAAAGAGGAGGACCCGGACGATATCTTCACCCTCTGCAATTTTGACGCCTATCTGGTGGTGGACGATGACCTGAACAACCCAATCGAAATGAGCAACGACGGGGCCGGCGCGGATCACGACCAGACCCGAGGGCAGAGTACCAATGCCGATTTCCACCCGGAGGATCAGCACCATTCGACCTGGTTCACCCCCCGGGAAGATCGAAACTACAACTTCAAGCTCTTTGTGGTCGAGACGGGCGCGCCCTTTGCCAACGCGCTCCTGGCCGACGAGATGACCCTCTCCCCGCGCAAAGAGCCGGTGCTGGCCGTCTTCACCGACTTCCGGGGGATGTTTGAAGAGTTCGCTGAGATTGCTACTGTCTACCGGGGCAACTTGGCGATGACCCACATCCGGGATCGCAATGGCAACCGGGCCTTGGACTATTACGATGTGGTGGCCCGGCTGGTGCAATACGCGGCCAACGAGAAGCATCTGGGCGTCGTTTTGGACGTGCGCCAGATCGTCACCAGCAATGACATCAATGGTTATGACTACTATAGCTCCTTCGATGAGCGCAATGCCTTTGGCGTGGCCCTGGATGGGCTGGTTTCGGTCTTGCCCAACTCCATTGAGAATATTTCCATTATCGGCACGGATCGGGTTGTGCCCTATCGCCGCATCCCTGTGCGCGCCAAGGCAGCCAACGAAACCAACTTCGCCAACAACGAGAGCCGGGCCTTGCAGAACCCTACCATTGCCGACATCGCCAATACGACGGCTTCGACAAAGGGGAATTGGCTGAGCGATATCCCCTATGGCACCCGCGCCGACGCGCTGCCCAGCCTGCCCCGGATGGATATGGCCGTCGCCCGGCTCTTCTATGACCACGCCCTGGAATTGACCCAACTCATCGACAGAATGGAGCAGCCCCTGCCCCTGGACAACACGCAAGGCCGGGCCTGGGCGGTCAATCAGGTGGACGACAGTGTGGACTTCGACGAAATGGTCGAGGAGTTTCTGCAGCCGGGATTGACCGCCCACTACGGCTCCCTCACGTCGGTAGACGTTCTGCCCAGAGTTTTCACTGGCACGTACGGCGCGGGCGACGCTTTCCAGTTGGACGGCAACCGCAGCCTGATTTCCGACGGAGCGAATCCGGCAGTATGGGATAACCGGGACATCTCCCAGCGGGTGAGGGACGAAAGCGATTGGCTGTTGATGATGGGTCACGGCAACCACCAGGGGGTCACGGAAGGGGGCGGTGCCGCCTATGTCACCCGCCAGGATATGGCCGGCGGTCTCTTCAGCCTGCTGATCTCTTCGGGCTGTCACAACGGCGTCTATCCGGCCTTTCGCAACGCCAACACCTGGCGTCAGAATTGGCTGGTCAACGCCGCTTTTGACGCCCAATCCGCGCTCTTTGCCACCTCTTCCTACGATGTTTCCTACGAATACCTGGGCGATATGTGGGATGTCTTCCACGATCAGGGGAGACGGCTGGCTGTGGAGAAGTTGACCGACGCTGCCTTTGCCACCGTCGGGGCCGTTCACAGATCAGTGAACAACAGCTACAACGAAGGCTGGGCCACCGAGGACAACGACATCCGCACGCTCTACACAATGCACCTCTTCGGGCTGCCCACCCAACCCATTTCGTTGACCGCGCCCGTCTCGCCGACGGTGGGCAGCCAGGCGCTTCTGATCCCTCTGGCAGGGCACTCTGCCCCGCCCGAACACCGGGCCACCGCCGGGGATCGGGTGATCACTGGCAGCTTCCCGAACTTTCTCATCGAAGCCGTCGAAGACCAGGCGGGGCGGGTCGGCTTTCTGCTGCCGGTGAATGGCGGTATGGACACCTTCGACTTTGCCGCGCCTATGCCCTTTGCCCAGCACAGCTATCTGCTGCCCGCAGACAGCCAGAATATCTCCGTCACCCTCACCTTCAGCGCATCCCACCCCTTCGGTCGTCCCATCGATCTGATGCCCGGTGGGGTGTTGGAGAAATCCTTTGGCCCCCAGAGCGGGGAGACTGTTCTGCCCAACCCCTACCCGGAGGTGCTGCTGGCCCACCGGGTCTATACGGAACCCGGCGGGCTGCGTCTGGTCGTCCAGGCCCTGCCCGTGCAGTACAACTCTGCCAGCCGGGAAGCAACCCTCTTTGACCGACTGGACTATCGCATCAGCTTTCGCACCCCCAGCCGGGCCGCCAGCGCAGCCCCTCAAATTGTCGCCGTCGATACAGGCGCTTCCCTTCCTGTAGAGCGGCCTCAAAACCCGGTGACGGTGACGGTGCAGACCGACGCTCCCTTTGCCGGCGCGCTCGCCTGGGAAGTGCGGGATCTGCTGGGCCGTCTCATCGCCCAGGACCACACGGCGGTGCAGCTTGTCCCGGGCGCATCTCTTATTTCCCTGAATCTGGACAGCCGGGGCTGGACCCCAGGACACAAACAGTTGGTGGTCAGTCTGCGAAATGGGACGCCGCCGGGCACCGGTCTGGCAGACGCCTTGACGGCATTCTTTGACGCCAGCGGTGTTGTCCTGGAGGCTGCCCTTGCGCCGCGACGCAATCCCCTGGGGCCGGGCCAGGTCGTCGTATCTCTCACTACCCGGACCGCCAACGGTTCGCGCCTGACAGGCCAGGCCGCCAGCTTCACCCAGACGCTGAACGGACAGCCTCTGGCGCTCTCCTGGAACGAAAGCAGCAGCGGCTATACGGCCACCCTGCCTCTGGCCGGGCTGGCCCAGGGCGAATACGCGCTGGCAGTCTATCTTCCCGGCGCGGTTGTCGAGATCCTCTACCTGTCGGTGGACGGGGAAGCGCCGGTCTCGACCCTCACCGCTCCGCCTGCAGTGGAGACACCGCTGCTGCCGGTGACGATTTCCGCCGAGGATTTGAGCGGCATCGATACCTTTTTTGTGGATTTTCGGGTGGGGATGAGCGGCGGTTGGACTCGCTGGCTGACCCGCACGGGCAGCTACGATTTCAGCCACAGCGGTCTGGACAACCTCAACCTGACCTTCGGCCCAGACTCACCCCTGCCGGTCCAGCCCCAGACACCCTACTGCTTCCGGGTACACGCTGTGGACAAAGTGGGCAACCGGGAGGCAGAGCATCCCCAACCCGATGTGTGCGTCACCTATGAGTTCCGGCTCTATCTGCCGAAGACAGTCAGGTGATGGGCGCGCTGGCCGCGCCTGTTACAGAAACGCCGTATTCCGGTGTATACTACGCATAGTGATAAAGTTGCCAAGAAGTTCGAATAGTGCCATTTGGCACTATATAGACTTTTGCCAAAAGTCGAACTTCTGGTGTGGTCTCCCTCGCTCTGCCGAGAAGCTACCGCCGCCAGGAGAAAGAGCCATGCGTATTTTTAACACATCGGGTGCTTGTACCCCCGAAGCACATTATACCGTCATGCGCGAAGCTCTGGTGGCCTATGGGGAAACGCTCGTTGAAGATGGGCGCTTTTTTACCATCTTTGCCCCGCGCCAGACGGGAAAAACCACCTATTTTCAACTGCTCTTTCGCCGCCTAAAGCAGGTTGGCTATACGCCTGTGCGGGTCAGTTTGGAAGGCATGAAAACCCTTGCCCGCCCCAAATTTTATCAAACCCTGGGCCGGCGTTTGGCGCGCGGCCTGATCGAACAGGAGATCGAGGTGGTTCTCCATTTCGAGGATCAGATCGATCTGCAAAACTCGTTGGAAAAGGCCCAGTGGGGTCACAGCAAGCTGGTTTTGGTGATTGACCCCAACCCTCAAATACTTTCTGAGCGAGCGCTTTGACAAGAACATTCTCAATGTCGTGCAAAAAGCCAGAGACAAGAAAGAGTTCATGATCAAGCTGCTATTCGGTCAAGACCCCATTCCCTTCACAGTGAATGACCCCGACATTGCCTATCTTTATGCCAACGGCGTCGTGGACAACGTGGATGGGTATGCGCAGATGCCTGTGCCTCTTTACGCCAAAGCGCTCATCGCCGCCTTGCGCCCGCTTACTAACGGGTGACAAGAAAAGTGAAACGTGAGAGTACCGGTCACTCTCACGTTTCACTTTTCATTCTTCGTTAAGTTGAGCGCGTGGCCCCGCAGGTCTACGCACCACGCACCGCGCATTACTTCGTCGGGTCTACGGTCAAATCCTCGCCAAACCAGTTCATCGAGAAGCCGGAGAGGGTTCCGTCCGCATGCATGGCCGCGATGATTTCGCCCACTTTGGCGACTAGACTGGTCGGGTCTTTCTCGCCGGCCCGGTCAAAGGCCACGCCCAGATTCTCGGAGAAGACCGGCGAGCCGACTTTGTGGATCGCCACGCCCTCCCGGATGGCCGCCTCGACAACGGTATTGCTGGTCAGGAAGGCCTGGAATTCGTTGCGGCCGGCCTGAATCTGCTGGGCGCATTCGTTGTCGGTCTGCAAGGGGATAATCGTTACGTCGCTGGGCGGGTCGGCGTAGTAGCTGGCTGCGGGCAGGCCCAGAGAATCCAGATCGCCGTTTAGCCAGGTCTCGTAGGTGGTGGAGAGACCCACGCAGATGGTCTTGCCGTTGAGGTCGGCCAGTGTCTCTACGCCGGAACCGTCCGCGGCCGCGAACTGAGCAGGCGTGTAATAGGAGGC
>JACQGT010000656.1 GCA_016199425.1 Chloroflexota bacterium | reverse complement strand
CGCCGTCCCTCTCTGCCTGGCTGCCCTGCCCGACAGCACAGGTGTTCCGGCGGGTGTTCTGGTGGGCGATGGCGCGGGCGGACTGCACCGGTACGCGCTGGGGGATGCGGGTTTTGTCCGCCCCGGCGTGTCGGTTGGCGAGCAGCGGGGCGCGGTCTTGGCGGTTGCTGTCTCGCCGGATGGAGCCTATGCCTTTGTAGCGACAGATACGTGGGCAGTGGTGGTCTGGGATTTGTCCACCGGGAAACGCGCCCACATCTTGACCGGTCACCGGGCCAGTGTACTGGCTCTGGCGCTTATGCCAAATGGCGCGGCTCTGTTATCGGCAGATGAGAAGGGCGATCTGCGCTTGTGGGATTTATCCACGGGAACGGGCAGAAGCGCGGCCTCTTTTGATGGGGCAGTCGAGACGCTGGCGGTCACGCCGGATGGAGAGCAGGTGGCGGTCGGTCTGGAAAACGGTCGAACGATTCGTCTCGCTCTGCCCGAAGCCACTCCTTTGGGGGAATGGGACGGACACAACGGATGGGTGGCGGGGATCGTCTTTCTGCCCGGCAGCGCCGCTCTGCTCTCCGCGGGTGGGGATGGGGCCGTCTGCGTCCGACGCGTGCCGGAAGGAGAAGTGATAGTCCGCCAGGAGTTTGGCGTTGCGTTTTCCCGGCTGGTGTCTGCTGAAAATGGAGTGCTGGCATTGGGAGATGAGGAGGGCGGCGTTCGGGTGGTAAAGATCGATGGGGGAGATATTGCTGATGGGTTCTGACTTTTACTGCGACGAAGTATTGAGTGGCCGAACATCAGTGGAACGCGTGCTAGAAACGGCCAACGTGCTGGCCTATCACCACACCCGCCCCTTCTACCCGGTGCATATCGTCGTTTTTCCCAAGCGCCACGTGGATTCGTTGCTGACGCTGGACGATCCCCATCTGCTGGCCGAGATGGTGGATGTGATTCAGGAAGTGGCAGGTCAAGTGCTGGCAGAGCATGGCGCGTGCCGGATTTTGACAAACTTGGGCGATTATCAGGACTCCAAGCATCTCCACTGGCACGTTATCCACGGGGAGGCGCTGGGGTGAAGGGAGGAAGGGAGGATGGCGGTACTCCATCCTCCCTTCCTCCCTTCACCCCACCCCCCGAAACGCCCGAATCTGGAAGTGGAAATCCACCGGCGTCCAGAAAGTGAGCAGCACCCGCACGTGAGCGGGCGCAGGTTCGGCATCCCGCATGGGCCACATGGCGTGGGCTGCCGCGCCAGGACCGATGCGGATGACATCACTGCCATAACGCATCTGGCCGTAGCCCCGTTTCAGGAAGATCGGCTGGCCCGCCGCGGGGAGTGTGCGGGTGTCGTCGCTCTCCCAGATGCCGCCGGGTGGGAAATCGAAGGCGATCTGCACAGCTACGCTGTCCACGCCCTGTACGTTGCGGTAGTGGAAGTCCAGCCCGCCTTCGGCTTCGCTGGTTGCCAGTGTGCTGTGCGCGGCAGGCAACTCGTAGAGTCCGCGCTGGGCGAAAGTGACGTTCCACTCCTCCGGCGACACAAGACGGCCCAGGGGCAACTCGTAACCGGGCCGCCGGGGACGGCGCGTTCCGCCTGACGTCAGGATGCCCCGCCCCTCTTCGACCGTCAATTCTTCGCCGTAGAAATGACCGCAGGCACCGCCGAAGTAAGTCTGGCTGATCTTCAGACTGGTCAGCTCGGCCTGGCCGTACACGAGACTGAGCAGCCGGGTGGCGTCCTGGAAGACGGAGGCACTGAGCCGGCCCCGGCGTATCCGCCAGATGCCGTTGTGGGGGAAGTGGCGGCTGTAGCTGGTGGGCAGGGCCGCGGTTGCCGGGGCCGGGTCGCCACATTTGAGCAGCGCGTAGACAGTCCAGGGCAGATTTTCGCCTGCCGCGCCCGCATCCCACAGCCAGTGGGCGGCGGAGACAAATGGGGGACTCGGCGCAAAGTGGTTGTGGAGCAGGTAGCAATGGACCAGACCCGCTGCTACCGTACGGGTTCCGTAGTCCTGGCGACGGGAGAGACCGGTCTCGGCTGTGCCGTCGGCGTGGAGCAGGTACAGGCAGAAATCCAGGTTGCGGCGCACCGCGCCCAACGCGGCAGGAGAGTTCCAATTTTCGTGAATAAAGAGCAGAGAACGGTCATTCACCGCGTCGTAGACGCCCACGCTGCGTTCAATGAACGCGCCCTCGGCGTCGATATCGAAGCCTTCGGCCAGATAGCTCTCCACCACATCGGCCACCTCCAGATCGGGAAAGAGTGCTTTGGCCTGGGCCAGGGCCGAGCAGATGACCCAGCGGTGGTTGGGGGTGTGAAAGCCGCCGATCTTCATCCCTTCCACAGCCCGGTGGATGAAGCGTTCCAACTTTGCCAGCAGAGGCTGCCAGCCCCTGCCCGTGCGCCCGTCGCGCCGGGCCAGTTCGAAGACGGTGCAAAGCTGCTGGACGGTGAAGCCGGTGTCCGGACCGGAGTCGATATTGACCGACGGCAGGTCGATATTGCCGCTGGGACGCTGGGCGACGAGGAGATAGTCTGCGGCGGCGTCCATATGCGCCAGCAGATCGGCGTCATCCGCTCCGGTTGCCAGCAGCAAATAGACGGCCTGGGTGACAAAGGCGCTGGTTGCTTTGTTGTCGGCGCAGCCGTAGCCGGGGTTGACCAGCGCGCCGGTGTCCGGGCTGGCCGGGTCGATGATTTGCCAATGGCGCAGTTCGTCCACGTGGGCGGCCAGGACGGGCAGAATGGCGTGCAGGCGCAGGCTTTGGGGCGTTGTATTCAAGGGTTGTTACTCCGCAAAGAGGTGGCAGAATCGGATGAGAACCGGTAGAATAGGAAACATTGGGTTAGCTTACTCCGTTCGCCAAATTGGGTCAATAAACTGCGATGAACAAATACTTCAAGGCAATCTGTTTGGATTGTGGGGATACGCTTATCGACGAAGCAAGCGAAGTAAAGACCGCCGGGGATGTCAGCCTGCGCGCCGATCTGATCCCCGGCGCGGCGGAGACGGTGCGAGCGTTGAAGGAACGGGGCTATCGTTTGGCGTTGGTGGCGGATGGCCCCACGGCCACCTTTACCAACAATCTCGCCTCCTATGGGCTGTATGAATTGTTCGACGCCTACGCTATTTCGGAGGAAGTGGGGGTGACAAAGCCCGACGCCCGGATGTTCGTCCACGCACTGGAGCAGATGGGCATCGGCCCGGACGACTATCAGCGGGTGGTAATGGTGGGCAATCATCTGGGGCGAGACATTGCCGGGGCCAACCGGCTGGGGCTGGTCAGCGTCTGGCTGGACTGGTCGCCGCGCCGGTCAAAGATTCCGGCGGATGTGTGGGAGCAACCGGATTATACGATCCACACGCCGTGGGATCTGGTGGCGCTGGTGG
>JACQGT010000655.1 GCA_016199425.1 Chloroflexota bacterium | reverse complement strand
GCGGGCTTCCTGGCCTATCTGGCTCTCTGGCTACTGCTGCCAGTGGGCACGGCCCGGGGCGGTGTCCAGTCCCCCGCCACGCTGGAGCTCAACGAGCGCAACGTCTGGCGGGCGGGAGTGCTGCTGGTGTCTCTGGGCGTTCTCTGGCTGCTGGCCAATGTGGGCATCTTGCCCTGGCTGTGGGTCGCCTTCTGGCGCGCAGTGGGCATTCTCTTCTGGCCCGCCCTGCTCATCGGCGCGGGGCTGCTGCTGCTGAACAACCAGCGCGATCTGCGCAGCCGCTTTGCCCAGAGCCGAGAACGAATGCGCAGCCGTTTCAGCGAAGGGTCCGACAAAGTGAAAGAATCGGTGCGTGTGGATCGGGAGAGCGTGAAAAGTGGCCTGCGCAAGACGAAAGCGGCGTTCCCCTTCAAGCGCAGTAGGACAGATCGCATCTTCTATGGCGTCTGTGGGGCCATCGGCCAGGCGGTCAATATCGATGCCAATCTGGTGCGTCTGATTTGGGTGGCTTTCTCTGTGGGCAGTATGGGCACGGGTGTGCTGCTCTACATTCTGGCCGGGCTGCTCCTGCCGGAAGAAGAAGCCGCAGCTGAGGTCTCCGCTTATGTGCGGGAACCCCAGGACGTGCAGATTATCGACGGGACGGTGGGGTAGCAGAGGAAGAATTTACCGCGGAGACGCGGAGAGCGCGGAGGAAACGCGGAGAAATTTAGGAGAAAATCTCCGCGTTTCCTCCGCGCTCTACTTTCTGGCTTTTTGCAGTAGAGTCAGAGATAGACGAAAATGGAGTTAGTCTGTCGAATAGCTCTACCCACAAGCAAAGGAACTACCCAATGGGCAAATCAGGCAATTTCATTCTCGGCAGTCTGATCGGCGTCGCATTGGGCGCTGTTGTCGGCTATCTGCTCGGCCCGGCCCAGGGCAGCCGTTTCGACGCCACCTACCAGTCTCGCCTGGACCGGGCGCTGGACGAGGGACGTCAGGCCGAAGAAGAGCGAGCTGAGGAACTGCGCCGGGAGTTTGCCCAGGCGAAGAGGAGATTGGCGACTGGCGATTAGCGACTGGGAAACAAGTTCCCGATCTCCAATCGCTGTTCGCTAATCCCCTCCTAACCGGCTACCCACAAAGTCCGGCGCGCCGTTGAGAAAACTGTGCATGTCCATCGCCCGCTTGCCCGCGGGTTGCACGGTCACCAGTTCCAGCAGACCGTTCCCCGTGCCGATGGCTACGCTATTTCCAGCAGAGACCACCTCGCCTGCTCCGGCACTCCCCGCCACAACCCGTACCTGCCAGATTTTGAAATTTTGCCCTTTCCAGGCTGTAAAGGCCGAAGGCCAGGGCGTATACGCCCGCACCATTCGCTCGATGTGGGCGGCGGGGTGCTTCCAGTCGATCTCTCCATCCTCTTTCTTCACAAGCGAACAGACGGAAACCTCGCCGGGCAGATCCGCCTGATCCATCGGCGCAATCTCTCCGGCCAGCCAGCGGGGCAGATTCTCCACCAGCAGCGTCGCGCCCTGAGCGGCCAGCCGTTCGCCGAGTGATGCGGTTGTGTCATCTGCACTGATTGCCATTTTCGCTTGAGCCAGCATCGGCCCGCTATCCATCCCCACATCCATCAGCATCAGTGTCACGCCTGTCTCTGTTTGGCCCGCCAGCAGCGCGGTGGTGATGGGCGACGCACCGCGCCAGGCGGGCAGCAGGCTGGCATGGATATTCAGGCAGCCAAAGCGGGGAATCTCCAGCACAGCTTTGGGCAGAATCTGGCCGTAGGCGGCGACGACCATCACATCCGGGGCCAGGTCAGCCAGGGCTTGCATAGCGTCCGGCTCCCGGCGCAGGCGGCCCGGCTGCAAGACAGGCAAGCCGTGGGCCAGGGCGTATTCTTTTACCGGACTCGGCAGCAGCCGTTTGCCCCGCCCCGCCGGCCGATCCGGCTGGGTGACGACGCCGACGATCTGCCAGTTGTTCTCGACGCCGCTTTCGTACAGGGCGGCCAGCCCGGGCACGGCAAATTCCGGCGTCCCCATATAGACAATACGTGTATGCGTCTTCCCCATCCCAATCTCCAATCTCCATTCTCCACTCTCCAATCCCCTCCTCATTGTAGCACAGGCAGCTCCTCCCCGGTTTTACGAAACTTTCCCCTGGCCGTTGCGTATAGGATTGCGAAGGGTGTTCCGACTTCTCCCCCGCTGGCGGAAGACCCCCTGAACAGATGAACGAGTCGCATGGAAGCGATGCCATAGGAGGGAATTGTGGAGAACAAGAGCGAGAGAGAGACAGCAGAGGTCCGGGACGAGACGTTGCGGGAGGGCCTGGAGCAAGTGCAAGCCCAACAGACGTCCGCACCGGTGGAAATGGCCGTGGAGAATGTGACCGACTGGCAAAACGACGGGCCCAGCCCGGCGGAACGGATGGCATCCAACGCCCGTGAGCAGGCAACCGCGGCGGCAGATGCCCTGCGCCGGGGCGAGTTCATGCGCGACGCCGCAGTGGACCCGGAGGCAGACAACGACGATCGCCTCATCGCTCTGCTCTGCTATGTGACGCAGATGGTCATTCCGCTGGTCATGCCCGTGCTGGTGTTGATGAGCGAGAGCAGCAAGAAGCGCCCATTCCAGCGCTTTCACGCAGTGCAAAGTCTGGCCCTGGTCAGTCTCTTTGTGCTTATCAGTCTTCTGGTGACTATCGGCACAGCCATCATCAGCATCATCCCGGTTGTCGGCTGGCTGATCGGTCTGACCGTTCTCTGTCTCAGCCCAATCGCCGTGTTGATGGGTTACTTTGCGGTGGGGTACTACGGCTTTCAATCCTACCAGGGCAAGCGCTTTGGTATCCCCGGTCTGACCAGCTTTCTGAAGGATCAGGGGTGGTTGTAGAAGAAGCGTGAGACGTGAAACG
>JACQGT010000650.1 GCA_016199425.1 Chloroflexota bacterium | reverse complement strand
GATGTCCACCGTATGCCGCCGGGTCCGTGACCCGGCGAGAGCAATCAGAACCCCATAGATATTTACGCCGCGCTGTACTATAGATGTTCAGATAATGTTTTTCGTAGGGAGGCTGCTTGCTGCCTCCTGCGGGCGCAGCAAGCAAGCGCCCCTACGGAGAAAATCCTTCTCTGAAAAACTATAGCGCCAACAGAGTGGAGAGAGCGAAGAAGATACCGGCGGCAATCAGCAAGAGAAGGCCAATGATGGGAGCGGGCAGCAGAACTGCGGCAACGGCCCGTGGCAAAACCAATCCGGTGATCTCGGCGTTGGCACGAATATAGACGGCCAGCGACCAGCCGACGCCGGTTACAACCGCCAATGCGCCCAGACAGGGGATCGGTGACAAGCCCGTGAGCAGGAGAGGGACCGCGGCAAAGCCCGTGGCCGCATAGAAGTGCTGCAATGTCGTGTGGCCGCCCAATGCTTTGTTGGCGACCATCACCAAAACGCCGTAGACAATCCAGAGGGTCAGCCAGCTAAGCGGCCAATTCAGCCATTCGCCCAGCGCGCTCAACCCGGCGGCCAACCAGCCCGGCAGAGACTGATCCAGCCCGGCCAGCGTTTGGTAGAGTTCGCCTACGGCTAGGGGGTTGACCGGCCACGGGAAGCCAAAACCCAGCCCGAACAACGCTTCATGCGTCCTGGCGGCTGTGCGGACGGCCTGGGCCAGGGGCAGAACAGTGCCGGCGCGGGCAGCCACAAACCAATGGACAACAAATGGCAACAGACCGGCGAGCAGAGCCAACACCACAATCATGCCCAGCGCCTGCTGCATTGTGCTGTCTCGATAGGCTTTGCTGCGCAATTGGGCCGCGTTGCTCATTTGTTGGGGGGAGGGCAGCCAGTGTCGCCAGTTCATATGCCACCGCCTGTCAGAGAAAATAGGCCGATTCCCAAAACAGCAGCCAGCAGGAAGAGGAGAGCGCCCAGGAGAAGAGGGACCAACGCCGCGGCTGTGGCCTTGCCGGGCGGCAAATCGTGGGCCACTTCCAGGCCGCGATATGCGATCAGAAGTCCCCAACTATGCAGCAACAGGGCGCTGACCGAGGCAAATGGCACAACCGTCGCCACGAGTAGAATACGTGGGGCCATACTGAGCGCGAGCGCGCCCAGTGTCTGGCTCAGGCTTCCGCTTCCGCCCAGCAGACGGGCCGCGGCATGGCTGATGCTGGCGTAGAGCAGCCATTGCCCGATAAAGGCAAGGGGCGTGACAATCAGTCCCAGCAGCCCCAGCCAGCCGTTCCCATAGTTGAAAAGAGGCGTGAGCAGAGGCCAAAGCTGGCGTAGGGATGCTTCGGCGCTGGCCTGTTGGGCAGGGGTGGCGGACAAGAACTGTTTCAGGCTGATCGCCAGTGTCTCCAGAACCGCATCGGACGGGGGGAGGCTTGCCGACAAGAGCAGGCCGCCGAACAGACGCGCGAGTGCGATGATGAGTCCCAGCACAAACGCAAAAAAGAGTCCCTCAATCCATGGATTGTCGTCATCCACCATTTCGACAAAAGGATCGGGTTCCAGGGTCAATGCCTGTCCAAGCAGTCTAGGATATGTTTGTGGTTGCAGCATAACACACTCACCGGCGGGGAGATGGCGCTTCCAAGTGATATTCAGACAAATGATAACATAGCCGCTGATCCCGTCACAATCTCTATAGGGCAAGATCGTCTATCGGTTTTGATCCCAAGAAATGGATCAATCGATTTTCGGCCTACGGACTGGTGCTGGTCCATTCCCCGAATCGAGCGCCCGAATTGTACCCAAATGCAGAAACCGTTTGACAGCCCTGCTGATTGCGGGTAGGCTGTGCTAAAAAAGATTCGGCAACCCTGCACAGCATATCCTCTGGGCGATTCCTATGCCAACGAATATCACATCTGCCCGCAGCCGACCGGCCCTCTGTCGGCCAAAAATGGTGCTGTGGACGTGGCTGGTCAGCGCTCTGTTGCTGGCCGTCCTTGCGCTACAGCCCCATCCGGGGCAAGCGCAAACGCCCGCGCCCCCTGTAGCGCAGCCCGACACCCCCGCAGAGCCGCCAGCCACCAGCCGTGTCGTTTCCCTCAACCGCACGATGACCGTGCGCGACGGCGACAATCTGGGCTGGATCGCGCTGCGCTACGGCGTCGATTTGGCCGCGCTCACAGCGCTGAATGGATTGGACTCTGAGAAAAGCGTGATTGGGATGGGACAGACGCTCCTGCTGCCCGCCACCGCGGATGAACTGCGCGTGGCTGCGCCGGACAACATCCATACGGTGCTGCAAGGCGAAAGCCTGGGGCTGATCGCCCAGGCCAACGGACTCTCTCTGCACGAATTGCTGGCGGCCAACCGTATCAGCGATCCCAATATAATCCAACCGGGGCAGAAACTGGTGATTCCCGGCCCTGTACGCGAGGGCAAAGCATCTGCGGTTGGCCCGGCCCGTTCCGGTTTCTTCTATCACAATGTCCGGCCCGGCGACACAATGTCCCAATTGGCCCAGGAATACGAAACAACACCCCAGGCCATTGTGCGCTACAACAGCCTGCCCGACGAGCAGACAATTTATTCCGGTCTGGAGGTGCGCATCCCCTATGGCCCACCTGTGGTGGCGCGCCGCCTGCCGCCCACCCCATATACTGGAACCGAATTCATCGTCAGTATCACCCGCCAGCGCTGCTGGGTCATGCAGAATGGCGCGCCCCTGTACGACTGGAAGTGCAGCACGGGGCAAGGCCAGTGGGCAACGCGCACAGGCAGCTTTCCCATCAAAACCAAACTGGAGATGGCCCAGAGCAGCGCCTACCGGTTGGATATGCCCTTCTGGCTGGGGCTGTACGATGTGGGCGACTTCGAGAACGGTATCCACGGCCTGCCTGTGGAATGGGATACTGGTCAGAAGCTATGGGACACCCTCGTGGGTCAGCCCGCCACCTTCGGCTGCGCGATGCTGCTGGATGAGGACGCCGCCACCCTCTTCGCCCTCTCCTATCTGGGAATGCCCGTGCATATCGTTGATTGAGCGCAATCAGCGCAGATCAATGCAGATCACAAAAATCTGCGTCCCTTCTTCTTCCTGTACGAACAGCCCCGCGCCGCCAGGTGGATGGAAGCGGTCTGACTTGAGTGCGACGAGAGTAGTCGAACAGTCCGACGACCGCACCGGTATTGACGTATCATACCCATCAACAACGCTGTGTTCCGAACCACACCCTTCTCGATGACACGCGTGGATACTCAATAGAGATATTCAATAGAGACTGTTTCAACACCGCACACAGGGCGAAGGAAAGCCAACGATGAAACAACAGGAATACCAACTCAGCGACCTGCTGCTTGCCCTGGCGCTCTTTGTCACCCTTCTCGCCACCACCGGCGGACGCATTCTTGGCGCTTAGCAGCCCTCTCTTGTATATCCGCTACTGCGAAGTTCCCGGAATCAGAACGTACCCCGCCGTCATTCTGGCAAAAACGCAAAATCCGCGCTTGACAATAGAACAAATGTTCTGTATAGTGGAACCATCAGCGAAAAGGCTGATGGTCTCACCTCTATAGAACAGGTCCGCCACGCGCCTTCACGAATCATCCGAGCCTTCAACTTCCCTGGTCTATGCCGCGCTCCCGCTGGGACGCGTCCAAAGAGGCCGGGATTTTTGGTTTGAGGGGAGGCAGATATGGGGCGGCGTCAGACACTCAATATGCAGGCGGATCGCATCGAACAACTGCTTGCCCACCACAAAATTCCTGGCCGGGTCAACGGCGGGACAGTGACGCCCCGTTTTGTCCAGTTCAAGCTGGCAACCGAACTGGGCACAAAAGTCTCCAAAGTCTCTGCCCTGGCCGAGGAGATCGCGATGGCGTTGGGCACGCGCGAGGCGCGTATTTACCGGGAGGGGGGCGAAATCAATGTGGAGATTCCCCGGGAAAACCCGCAGCCGATCCGTCTCCTGCCTCTCTGCAAGCGTCTGACCGTTGTGCCGCCCGCATCGGCCGTGCTGGGCATGGACGAGCAGGGCTTTCCCCTCCTCCTGCGCCTCACCGCGCCGGATGTGGCCCACGTCCTCATCGCGGGGACAACGGGCAGCGGCAAGACAGCCCTGGCGCGGACGCTCCTCACGTCCCTGGCTATGCACAACCGCCAGGGCCAACTGCAATTGATTCTCATCGATCCCAAAGGCCGGGGCTTTGGGCCGCTGGCCGGTCTGCCCCACGTCTTGAACGACGTGCAGAATACGCCGGAGGCTGCGCTGGCCTGTCTGGCCTGGCTTGTGCGCGAGATGGAGCGCCGGGACGCCGAAGCCGTCAGTAGCCCGGTGCTGGTGGTGGCCGTGGACGAACTGGCCGATCTGATCCAGACTGGCGGCAGACAGGTGGAGGATAGTTTGACCCGCATTGCTCAGCGAGGCCGAGAAGCGGGCATTCATCTGGTGGCCTGCACCCAAAAGCCGACGGCTGCCCTCATCGGCGGCGCGATGAAGGCGAACTTTCCTGTGCGTCTGGTGGGCGCAGTGGCCGGCAGCGACGAAGCCCGCTACGCGTCGGGCATCAGCGATTCTGGGGCCGACAAATTGGAAGGCAAAGGGGATTTCATTCTGGTGGTGCGTGGCTCGGTTCTGCGCTTTCAGGCGGCCTGGCTGGGGCCACAGGACCTGGCGCTGGTGGCAAAGGAGCTACGTACAGGCAACCGCACCTCCCGTCGCTGGCAGAACGAAGGGCAGGCCGATGACTTGCCAACCCTGCAATTGCCCGCGTTGCTGCCGCCCCAGCCCCATCGCTCGCTGATGGACCGGCTTTTTGGGCGCAATATGTAACATTTTGTAGGGCGGATTGGGGGTGCCCTTTGGGCCCCGCCCTGCGCGGGCGGAATACCATTCCGCCCTACGATCAGCGAAATGGGGTGGGCTGTGAAACGGTTGGCAGTCGTGGCGCTGTTGATCTTCGTCGGTTTTGCTGGCTGGCGTGCAGGCGGCGTCCTGAGCACCGATGCGATGAGTATGGCCGTGGGGATGATTTTTGGCGTACTGGCGAGCCTGCCGGCGGCCCTGCTGATGCTGGCGGCCACCCGTCGTTTCCAGCAGGCGGAGCCGCCGTCCCCTCGCTCCCAGTTGCCGCACGCGAGCGGACAGATGCCGATTGTTGTTGTCGCTCCGCCCGCCTATCCCGGCTATGGGCAAGCGGCGGGCAATCAGTTTGCCCAGTT
>JACQGT010000662.1 GCA_016199425.1 Chloroflexota bacterium | reverse complement strand
GATACAACCCTTGCGCGTCCAGCACTTCCCGGATGAACCGCAGTTCCTCGGCGGAGGGCGCGGGCGTCACGCCAACGGTTTCGGCCAGCCGCAGCGGCCAGCCCACCGCGGCCTGCACATCCGCGGACAAGACGCCGGGATAACACTCGATCAGTTGCATCTCCCGCTCTGGGTTGGCAAAGTCGAAGAGTGCCTTGTCGGTGATGACCGTTTGGGGTCCGCCGCCGGGCAGCCCCAGCCGGGCGCGGGCGTCACCGCCGGTCAGGTGGCCGGGACTGGTCTGGAAGTCCAGTTTTCCCACAAAGGCCCGTTTGGAAAGGCGCAGTATCATAAAAACGCTGCGGGCATTGGTGGCGATCTCGCAAGCGCCGCCGCTGCCGGGGAGACGTACTGTGGGCGCGGTGTACTCCCCCACGACAGTCGTGTTGAGATTGCCGAAGCGGTCGATCTGCGCGCCGCCCAGGAGGGCCACGTCCACCAGCCCCCGCTGGAGGTAGAGGCCGAAGAGATCAGCCATCGAGACCGCCGCGATTGCGCCTGTCACCAGCGACGGATCGCCGATGGAGAGGGGCAGGCGGGACGGACGTGCGCCGTAGACGCCCGCCTCGTAGATCAGCTCCAGCTCCGGCGCGACGGTATAGCGGGCCAGGTTGCAGGCGCTGTTGGGCAGCCCCACCCCCACAAAGACCGTGCGCGCCCCGGCCAGCTTGCGCGCCGCCACCACAATCATCATTTCCGACGGGCTGTATTCGGCCATCAATCGCTCCATTCAACAAGACTCACCGCGGAGAAGCAAGGAAGAATAGAACGCGAATTAGGGCGGATTGGGCGGAAGGTAGGACTGCCCTACATCGAGGAGCCATAGACATCACTTTTGGACGAGTTGGCGCGTCTCCGCAAAGACTCTTGCCGCAGAACGAGACCCCTGGGGATCGAATACCCGGTTTAGATGCAGTTGTGTACAAAGTCCGTCTCATCCTGGAAACCCCAGATGACAGCCTATGACACGCAGTACCGCGCCACCGCGGTCTCGTCGATCTCCACTCCCAGGCCCGGCGTAGTGGGGAGTGGAAAGGCACCGCCCACTGGCTCCGGATAGCTGGAGGCAATGGATCCCTTTCAGGCGCGCGCTGTGGCTGTGCTCCATCAGGTGAAAATTAAGCATACGCGCCGTAATCCACCGGCGCGGCCAGAGCGGGAGCGGGGCGCAGCTTCTCCAACCGCGCCGGACCCAGCTTTTTCAGATAGGCCGCCCGATCCGCCACGCCGTAGACCCACTCAGCCAGCCAGACTTCGGTGCTGGCCTGGGTGCGGGAAATGGGGTCCCATTCCAGATAGGCGTCACCGTCCCGGTCGTAATAGCCCTGGACGTAGGAGGGGTGGCAGCCGTAGGGTTCGCAGACCACCGCGTCCACAATCAGGCCGGGGATGAGGGTGCGGTTGGGGTCGGCCCGGATCACCGCCTCATCTACAATCTCTTCCGCAACGACAATCACCCGTTGGGCGGCAAAAGCGACTTCTTTCTGCATCCCCACCAGCCCCCACAGATGGGTGTTGCCCGCGGCGTCGGCCCGCTGGGCGTGGACAATCGCCACATCCGGGTGGATGGCCGGCACAACCGCAATTGGCCCGCAGCCGTAGGGGTCGTCGATGAAGCGGATGCGTGGGTTGACGCTGGGCAGATCGCTGCCGGCGTAGCTGCGCAGGGGATAGAAGGGCAGGTTGGACGCGCCGGCCAGATAGCGGGCCACCAGCCCGTAGTGGGAGTATTCCTCTAATTCCAGCGGATGGGGGATGCTCTTTTCCACTGCCCGGCGGATACAATGCAGCGAACCCACGCCGGGGTTGCCCAGATAGCTGAAGACCAGGCGGCTTGCCACACCAGCCGCGATCATCTGATCGTAGAGCAGGTCCGGCGTCATGCGAATGAGGGTGAGGTTGCGGCGGCCCTGGCGGATGATCTCGTGGCCGGCCGCGAAACAGATGAAGGCGGTGAAGCCCTCGATGGCAACGCTGTCGCCGTCGTACACGTAGGCGGCGATGGCGTCGCGCATGGAGAGAAGTTTGTTGGGCATAGGGCTGATTGATTGGTTGGTTCATTGATTGATTGGTTGAGTATACATTGGCGGGCGGCGGGAGGCAATTCAATTTTGTGCGCTTTCTTACTTGACAGCCCAAAGAGATCGGATGTATAATCTTGACATACCCCCCCCAGGGGGGTCGGGAGCAAACGCAGATGGGCAGTCAGGAAGGATGAGCAATGGACGACACAACCCGCACAGCAGTCACCCGCCGTCTAGCCAGCGCGGCCGGCCACGTCAAAGGCATCGAGCGGATGGTGGAGGAAGACACCTACTGCATCGATGTCATCAAGCAGATTCAGGCGGTGCAGGCCGCGCTCAGCAAAGTCAGCGCGCTCATTCTGGACACCCATCTGCGCACCTGCGTCACCGCCGCCATCCAGGGCGACGACGCGACCGAACGGGAGGCCGTCCTCCACGAGATTACCAGCGTGTTTGAAGTATCGAGTAAAGGATGATGACCGACTACTGACCACCGACGACCGACCGCTGTTTCCCGTTTCCCTATTCATCGATTGAAAGGAATTTCACCCATGACCACCAAGACTTTTACCGTTCCCAACATTAGCTGCAACCACTGCACCCACACCGTCAAGACGGAATTGAGCGACCTGGCCGGTGTCAAGTCTGTGGCCGCCGATGTGGAGACCAGACAGGTGACCGTCGCCTGGGACGAACCCGCCAATTGGCAAAAGATCGAGGCGCTGCTGAAGGAAATTAACTACGCGCCTGCGTAAGGATACTGGGATGATGAGATGATGGGGACGCGCCATCCCCCATCATCTCATCATCCCATTTCATCCGTTTATAGACACAGATTGCATTTCAGGGAGTCGTACCCATGTCCACCACCCGCCAACTCACCGTCCCCGTCATCGGCATGACCTGCGCCAACTGCGTGGCGTCGGTGGAGCGTAACAGCAAAAAGGCCAATGGCGTAGCTGATGCCGCGGTCAATTTTGCCACAGAGAAGCTGACCATCAGCTACGACCCGGCCATCCAGAAACCCAAAGAGCTTTTGGCCGAGGTGATGGCGCGGGTGGAGAAGGCGGGCTATCACATCCCCACCGCCGACGTGGAACTCCCCATCACCGGCATGACCTGCGCCAACTGTGTGGCGACCGTCGAACGCACCCTCAACCGGCTGGAAG
>JACQGT010000661.1 GCA_016199425.1 Chloroflexota bacterium | reverse complement strand
GTGTATTGACGGTCATAGGATGTCCGTAATTTAGTAATCAGTAATCAGTAATCAGTTATCGGTGGTCGGTGGTCGGTGGTCGTGACTGCTTACTGCTTACTGATAACTGCTCACTCAGTACTGCGCAGTCGGGGATTGAAAATCAATTCCAACGAGCGGGTCATCGTAATCAGCGCCAGTTGGAAGAGAGCAATCGCCAGAATGGGGGCCATAATATACCATACACTGTCTTTGGAGAAGATGGCACCCCGCACCCAGGCCAGTTGGATCATCACGCTCCAGTTGCCGCCGGAGATGGGCACCAGCCCCAAAAAGACCAGCCCTGCCTGCTGGTAGACGGCGCTGGTCATGCCCAGCGTAAAGCTGACAATAATATAGGGCATCATATTGGGCACCATCTCGCGGAAGACGATGTGCCACGTGCCCAGATCCAGGGCGCGGGCTGCTTCGATAAAGTCCCGCTGCTTGAGCGAAAGGGCCTGGGAGCGGATGGCGCGCAGGAGGGCCGGCCAGTTGAGCAGCCCCATCAGTATGCCCAGAAAGGTCAGACTATTGAGTGAGATAAACGCAGCCAGAACCGCCAGGAGTGGGAACTGGGGAATCGTCAAAATAATGTCCGTAAACGACATAATCAGATTGTCCAGCCAGCCGCCCACAAAGGCACTGAGTGTGCCGAAACTGACGGCGATCAGCGTCGATATCAGCGCAGCCAGAAAGGCCACATAAATGACGTCCTTGCCGCCGTTGACAATCTGCGACCAGATGTCCCGGCCCTGGTGGTCTGTGCCCAGAATGTGGCTCATCGACGGCGTGTGGTAAATCATATCGATCTTCGTCTTTGTGTCCAACGGTGTCACCAGCGGTCCCGCATAGGAGAGGAATACAATCGCGACCACAGCCAAAAAGCCGATGAAGCCGACCCGGTTGTAAGTGAGCAGACGCAAGCTCGTGCCGATAGACGAAAAAATGGTACGCACTGGATTTCCGGATGAAGTTTGTGTCGTCACGTGGCACCTGTCCTGAAAAATCGTCCTGAGTCCGAAGTCCTGAGTCGTTTTTTATCCCCCGTGGCGTACGACGGCGCATGGGGAACTGTCCTGAAGAATGGAACGCTGATTTCACGGATTGGGCAGATCAGAGCGGATCGAACTTTGAGATCGATGTCAATCCATCCAAATCATAAAAATCTGCGTCCGCTCTTTATTCCTGCGCGCCGAGTTTGATGCGCGGGTCGAGCCAGCCATAGAGAATGTCGGCGAAGAAATTGGCGGTGATCACCGAAAAGGTGATGACCAGAAAGATGCCCTGCATCAGCGTATAGTCCCGTTGACCGATGGCCTGGCCCAGCATCCGCCCAATCCCCGCATACTCGAAAATCTGCTCCACGAGGAGGGAGCCGCCCACCACAAAACCGATGCGAATGGTCAGAATCGTAAACATAGGCAGCATCGCGTTGCGTCCCACATAGGCCGAAGTGATGCGGGACTCTCTCAACCCCCGGGCTTTGGCGACGGTCACGTAATCCTCGCCCAACGCGCTGATGGTGTTGCTTTTCATGCTCAGCATCCAAAAACCCACACTGGTCAGCACATATGTACTCACCGGCAGCGCGGCGTGAAAGAAGGCGTCTTTGACAAAGGCAAAGTTCAGCCCCGGCTGCATCCCCGATGAATACGCGCCGCGCATGGCGGCGATGGGCAACAGCTTCCATTGCACACCCAACCAGACCACCAACAGCAGACCGATGAGAAAGTCCGGCACGGAACTCATCACCGAACTGAAGACCGTCAGTCCGTGG
Source organism: Chloroflexota bacterium (assembly GCA_016199425.1). GTDB lineage: Bacteria > Chloroflexota > Anaerolineae > Caldilineales > Caldilineaceae > JACQGT01. Next base: position 2,703 of record JACQGT010000661.1, on the reverse strand, counting down.
TCCAGCAGGCTGTCGCGCCGGTAGGCCATCATCACGCCCAGGGTGATTCCGATGGCAAAGCTGATCGACAGCCCTAAACCCACGCTGAAGAGCGTCCAGGGCAGGAAGCGTGCGATCACTTCGGTGACGCTTGTCCCTGGCGAGAGCACAGACATACCCAAATTGCCTTGAATCAAATTTCGCAGATAGGAGACGTATTGGAGAAGCACTGGTTGATCCAAATCGATGGCAAAGAGCGCGGCGGCCTGGTCCAGTGCTTCGTGATAGGGAATGCCGTAGGTGACAACGAGCTGGTTGACGTAGATTTCGATGGGGTTGCCGGGGAGCAGGCGGATGAGAAAGAAAATAATTGTGGTGACGACGAAAATCGTGATGAAGGTGCGCACCAACTTGCGGAAGACGTAGGAGTTCCAGATGGCGCGCAGGATTGCGCGTGCATCAAGGCGAGTGATCGCCTGGTTGGGGGAAACCCCGGCCGCTGTTGCCATGAAATATCCTCCGTCGGATACTGTTTGTGGTTGCGCCTATCGGCAGAATGAATGTTTCGCTGTTGTGTATCCGCTATGGGGGAAGCGGGCGAAACGCATGGATTCCAAAAGCGGCGTCAGATGGGTAGCAGAGGGTTGCCGCCGGGTATTTTGTTGACTACAAAGAATCTCTTTATGCGGGTAGTATACCAGTTTGCGGAATGGTGTCAAATGCGGCCCCTGACCCCTGACCAACTTGGCTGGCGAGGGAAGAGCGAAACGCCACAAATTGTACACGGTTTGCATTACGTGAGATCGCGGTTCGGTTTCACGTTTTACGTTTCACTCTCCCCAATCACTCCTCGCGCCTCTCCTGTGCTATACTTCCGTCTATGAGTATTCCTGCTTTCCCTGCTATCGCCGCAGTCATCGCGGCGGCCGGATTCAGCCGTCGCATGGGCCGCTTCAAACAGTTGTTGCCCTGGGGCGATAGCACTGTCATCCGCACTGTTGTGAACAATCTGCACGCTGCCGGAGCCGACCCGATTGTTTGCGTCACCGGCCACCGGGCCGACGAAGTGGCGGCTGCCCTGGATGGCAGCCCGGCCCGTACCGTCCACAATCCCCATTACACCACCGGCGAAATGCTCACCTCCTACCAGGCCGGCATCGCCGCAATTCACAATTCACAATTCACAATTCACAATTCACTATTCTGTGGTTCTCTATTAGTCTTAGCCGATCAGCCCCACATCTCTGTGGACATCATCCGCCAGGTTATTGCCCAGGCCCGTTCCACCCCAGATCGCATCGTCATCCCCAGCCACCAGATGCGCCGGGGCCATCCCATCTATCTGCCGCGTTGCCTGTGGGCAGAACTGCTGGCTCTGCCGGTGGACGCATCCCTACGGCAGTTACTCAACCGGCACAGCGCCGAAATTGTCTATGTGGGAGTCGACACCGACGCCATCCGCCGGGATATGGATGAGTGGGGGGAGTATGAGAAGTTGCGGGGCGAATTTGAGACACAGTGAAACGTGAAACGTGAAACGTGAAACGTGAAACGTGAGATCGTTCGGCCTATCTCACGTTTTACGCTTCACGTTTCCAGGACACAAAAAACAGAGAGAGGATACCCGTATGTCCACCATCTACCACCAATTACAAAAACTGGTTGCCAACGGCGAGAACGTCGCTTTGGCGACGATTATCTCGGCCAAAGGCTCCGTACCCCGGGAAGTGGGGGCCAAAATGATTATCCACCCCCTGGGCCGCCACGTGGGGACTGTGGGCGGCGGCTGCGGCGAGGCGGACGTCATCCGTACCGCGCTGGATGTGATCCAGGACGGCGCACCCCGCACCGTCCACGTGGACCTGACCGAAGACATTTCCATGCAGAGTCTGGGTGTCTGCGGCGGGGTGATGGATGTCTTTATCGAGAGATGGGACGATTTTTCAGCGTCACCGGTTCGTGGCTCTTGCGCAGACGCAGGTTGACCAACTCGACGGCGAAGGAGAAGGCCATGGCGAAGTAGGCGTAGTTTTTCAGATGCAATTCTGAAACTGCCTCGTGCAGCCAGCCTTCCAATACCAGCAGAAAGCCGATGAGGATGAGAAAAGCCAGGGCCAGGATTTTCATCGTCGGGTGACGTTCGACGAAGCCGCTGATGAAACCGGCGAAGAAGAGCATCACCCCTGCGGCTATCACCACCGCGGGGACCATCACCCACAGATTTCCGGAGATACCCACAGCTGTGATGACCGAATCCAACGAAAAGACAATATCGACGAGAATGATCTGAACGATGACGGAGGCAAAGGATGCGGCAACCGTCGCGATTCGTGAATGTTCGCTGGATTCCAACTTCTCGTGGATTTCGAAGGTACTCTTGCCGATCAGAAAGAGACCGCCCACCAGCAAAATCAGGTCGCGCCCGGAGATGCCGTGACCGCCCAGGGCAATGAATGGCTCGGTTAGCCGCATTATCCACGTGATGCTGAGCAGCAGAAGGATGCGTGTGATGACGGCCAGGCTGATGCCTGTGGTGCGGGCGCGGGCCTGCTGGTTCTGGGGCAACTTGCCGCTGAGAATGGCGATGAAAATTACATTGTCAATGCCGAGAACGATCTCCAACATCAAAAGCGTGAGCAGAGCAACCAGATTTTCCGCGCTGAAAAGTTCCATACGATGAGTTCCTTACATTTGTTGGGGTCAAGGGTTGCAGGTGGCAGGTAG
>JACQGT010000660.1 GCA_016199425.1 Chloroflexota bacterium | reverse complement strand
CTTCATAACAAACTGCCCGGCAAAGAGGACACGGATTTACACGGATTTACACGGATTGTCAGGATTTGCACGGATTCAAATACGGAATCGTCATCGGCCCCTCAGGCAGGACGGCGATGGGTGCCTCCGCCCCCAACTCCGCCACCCGCTGGCGAATATACACCCCCAAATCTCCAATCGGTGCCAGATGGGCCTGGCACGCCTGCTCCGGCGACAGTTCGCTGTAGAGGGATACCCGCGCCCGCAGCAGCACCTGGGCCAACTTCTGCACCTGCCACTGGTCCAGCAGGTGGAAACCCGGCGCGTAGATAGCGTCCAGCATGGCCTGGGCAGACGCGTACTCGGCCAGCATTGCGGCAAAGTTGCCGTGGCTGGGGAAGCCGTCGTTGCAACGGGCGACGGTGACGATCTCGCCCCCCTCGGCCACAATCTCCGCGGCCGCGCACATCCCCTTCACCGACTGGTAGAGATTCTGGTCCAACGGGTAGCCGCTGTTGGTGGTGATGACCAGCGGATAGCGCCCCGGACAGGCCGCCATGGCCGTCTCTTTGGCAAAGACGCAGCCCGCCTCGTGGGCCGCAATCACATCTCCGCAGTAGAAGCGGGTGATCTGCTGCTGATGGTTCAGCGTCACATTGAGCAAAAAATCCACCGCCAGGGCCGACCCCATCCGCCGGATGTGGGTCTGGGTGGGGTTGCCCTCCAGAATGCCCCAGGCGCTGCGGGGATGGCCGATCATCTCGGCCCGGTGATAGTGCATAATCGACGCCAGGTCCGCCACGCCAGGGAAGACCGCCTTGTAGCCCCCGGAATAGCCGGCCATAAAGTGGGGTTCGATAAAACCGATGAGGATGCGCCGGTCTGCCTCCACGTATTCCCGGTTCATCCACAGGGCCGGGTTGCCATCGCCCGCGGCGCGTACTTCGGCCATTGTCGTTTTATCGTAGGCGTTGTGGTTGACCACCCGGTAGTGGGCCGCGGTCTCTGCGCCCACCATCCGGGCGATCTCCTCCGGTGTGTTGGGTCGGTGGGTGCCTGTGCCGACGATGACAGTGAAGTTCTCGGCGGGTACGTGGCCCAGTTCGGCAAAGAGCCAGGGCAGCAGCCTGTCCGAGGGCAGGGCCCGGGTGCCGTCGGCGATGACGACCGCCACCCGCTCCGTAGCCCGAATCTTCTCCCGCAGGGGTCCCGTCTCGATGGGCGCGCGGGCCGCGTCCGCAAAGGCTGCTTGCTCATCCGCCAGCCCCGGCACGAATTGGGGGCGCAGCACAGTCACATTCTCGCCCGGCACGTCCACATCCAGCCCGTCCCGGCCATGCTGCAAATGAATTTTCATTTCATCTTACCCTACTCTGAAAATAAGGACACGGATTGTCAGGATTCACACGGATAAAATCCGCCGGGTGCCCCCTGGGCGCTGCGTTCTCGTATAGGACGAACGAATCGCCAATCTCTAATCGCCAGCCGCCTACTCATCCATCGGATAGAGACTGCACCCGCCGTCCACCAGCAGGACCGAGCCGGTCATATAGCTGGCGAGGGGCGAGCAGAGATAGAGAAAGGCGTGGGCCACCGATTCGGGCGTCTGCATCTGGCCCAGGGGGATGGCTTTGCGGGCGCGGGACTGGTAGCTGGGGTCTGTGTCCCACTGGCGCTTGGCCATGCCCACGGCGACAATTCCCGGCGCGATGGCGTTGGCGCGGATGCCGTGGGGGGCCAGCTCCCGGGCAAAGCCGCGCATCAGCGCTTTCATGGCGGCTTTGCTGGCGTTGTAGGGAGTGATCTCCGGCCAGGGCACATCCATCACCCAAGAGGTGGTGAAGAGCAGCAGCCCCGACGTCCCCGCCGCGATCCAGCGTTTGGCCGCGGCCTGGGAAATGACAAAGGCGGAGCGCACGTTCAGCTTCATCAGACTATCGAATTCATCCAGGGGGTACTCCTGCACCGGGTAGGCGCCCACCATCCCCGTGTGACAGCAGACGACGTTGGGCAGGCCGACCGTCTGCTCCATCGCCGCGAAGAGTCGCTCCACATCTACGGCATCGGTGGCATCCGCCTGAATGTAGCGGACATTCGGCGCAGTGGGCAAGACAGCACGGGCGTCTGCCGCAGCCAGTACGTCGTTCACTACGACCGTCGCGCCGTGAGCGGCCAGCACATCCACCACCACCCGGCCAATCGCGCCCGCGCCGCCGGTGATGAGGATTGTTTTGTCGAAGAGGTCGAGAAGATTGGGCATGGGAGGCTCCTGAGATTGGCGACTGACGATTGGGTGGCAGGTAGCAGGTGGCATAAGGCCCGAACGTGAGAGCGGTAGGCGCCGGTCACATTTTACGTCTCGCATTCCGCCACAGCCACGTCAACCCACCACCGAATGTATACGTCAGTCCCAAAATCACAATGTCGAACTTGACCAGCGCGCACCAGTAGGAAATCTGCGGCCAGGGGGTCTGCGTCGCGCCGCCGAGCATTTGCAGCAGGGCCACATTTTCCACAGCGTCCAGCAGCGCGGCCAGCCAGAGCAGCCAGGCCAGCGCGTAGCCGATCTTCACCAGAAAATCTGAGCGCTGCCACACATCCGCAGCCCAGACGCAGGCCAGACTGATGGCGGTGGAGTAGCAGATCAGCCACACGAAATCCCACCAGACCCCGGCGCTGGCCTGGGCCTGCTGCTCTGCCGTCCACGAACCGATGACCCGTTCCGCCACTTCCGAGAAGCGGGCCAATTCCAGGGAGACGATTCCGAAACGGGCGTGGGATGTGGTGAGCGGCGCGGCCATCAACCAGGCCACAACGGCTGTCAGCAGCAGACTCACCACAAAAACCGGGCGGCGCAGATGAACAGGAATCGGATAGGCCATCGAACAATCCCAAAAGTTGGAATCTGGGCCAGACAAAAGCACACGGATTACACAGATCGGATAGATTTACACGGATTTTTCCGGGTCAAAACCACAGGACAGAAACGGTTATCTTACAGTGCAAATCTTTCAAATCCGTGTCCTTTTTTCCTACACCAACAGTGCGCCTTCGTGGCGGAGCAGCCACTCTTTGCGCCAGAGACCGCCACCGTAGCCGATGAGCTTGCCGTCGCTGCCGATGACGCGATGACAGGGCACGATCACCGATACGGGGTTTTGTCCGTTGGCCGCGCCCACCGCGCGCACGGCCTGGGGATTCTCCAACGCCAGGGCGATGTCCAGGTAGGTGGCAGTCTGGCCGTAAGGAATCGTGAGCAGTTGCGTCCAGACCCGGCGCTGGAATTCTGTCCCCCGTAGGTCCAGGGGCAGGTCGAAGGCAGTGAGAGTCCCGGCAAAGTAGGCGGCCATCTGTTCTCCAACCCCAGTCAGGCAAGGCGAAACCGACGGAGGATGACGAACGGAGTCCACAAAGTTGAGGGCGGCCACGCCCGTCTCGGAACAGCCGATCTCCACAAGACCGATGGGCGAGTCGATGGAGGAGAAGGTGAGTTCACTCATCTGTGACGCTATTTCTATAGCCCAGAGTCTGCTGGACTCCCAGCAGTTGGGGATAGGTGATGCTGTTGCCTTTTGCCAGGGGTGGCCAGCTATTCTCGTCCCGCAGGTCAAACCAGGCCACCTCTACAATCCCGTAGGCCGCGGCGGCATCCTCTTCCGGCTCGTAGCCCGGCGCGGCTGTGCCGGAGACTACCGAGCAGAGAAAAGTCCTGCGCCGTTTGTACACAGCGCCCGGCTGGGTTGGCTCATCCAGGAGAAGCCGTTCGACCGCCACGTGAAGATTCGTCTCTTCCCGCATCTCCCGCTGAACGCATTCTTCTTCGGTTTCGCCGTCTTCAATGCCGCCACCGGGGAAAAGCCAGTAACTTTCTCCTGTGGAGTGGTGGCGATGGCGAATGAGCAGAATCTGTTCGTCCTGCACAATTGCGCCCTGATAGCGTATGATCCGGTTCATCTGAGTTTGCTCCCACCGCTGATTTACTGCTGACTCGATTGTAGGCGATCTTGCACGACACTTCAAAAACCACGAAGATGCGAAAAAAACCACGAAGATGCGAAGATGAACGCGAAGACGAGCGCGAAGACACGAAGCGCGAAGGAAAAGCTGTCTTGCGCAACTGCCCGGAGTGACGGATAATAGGGGCAACCGCGTATCCTGGTAGGACTACAAAAGAACTTGGAGCGGTTTGCGCGGACCGTTGAGAGATAAAAGTTCTTCAACAGACCAGAAATGGTCAGTGAGACCAGCAGCCATAGCTGGAGTTGCGGCCAGAGAGTCATGGATGGT
>JACQGT010000054.1 GCA_016199425.1 Chloroflexota bacterium | reverse complement strand
TCATCGGCCAGATCGCCCAGAGCGGCCTGGCGGTTGGCCAGAGCCTCCATCTCCTGCCGCTCCTTCGCCATGCCCTGCCAGTTGACCAGACTGCCCCGGCCCACCAGTTGCTTCATACGGGTCTCGATGGCCGCCAGCTTCTCGTCCAACGCGGCCAGCACCAGCGCCCGCTCCTGGGCTTCAATACGCCTTCGCAACTCCTCTCGCCGTTCCTTTGTCTGGGCAACGAAGTACTGCTCTTTCATCTCCGCCAGAGTTTGGCGGCTGCGTTCGCTCTCGTCAAAGCCCAGCCCAATCTGCTGTGCGATGACTTCTACACCCGGCAGATTGCTCTGCACCAGGGCAGAAAGGTGGGGCGTCTCAGGCAACACTGCTTCGCCGTCAAAGGTTTCGATCAGCGAATTGCCCGCCCGCAGTTTGTAGTCCAGGTTGGGCAGAGGCTCAACCTGATCCCGCTCCAAATCCACCACCAGCGACAGCCAGAGGCGCAGCCGGGCGATCTCAATCGCCTCGGCTTTGATGTCCACGCCATAAAGGGAATCGGCGATGAAAGCCTTCTTCCACTCTGCTGTCAGCGCACTGGCTCGACCCACTTCCACCCGTCGTGCCCGGTAGCAGGCCCGTTTGAGTGCCACTAACTCGTGTAACACTCCCAATAAGAAGGCCCCGGTCCCTACGGCTGGGTCCAACACTCGCACACTGTCCAGTGCTCGCTCCACCAGTCCGGCCTGGGCCACGCTCAGTATTTGCTGGTTGTCCTCGTCGAACTGGGCCAGGAGTAGCCCGCGCTCCAGCCGGGTCTGCTCCTCCAGATAGCCCAGCAGAGCCTCCCGGCACATATAGTGGACAATCGGTCGCGGCGTGTAGAAAGTGCCGCTCCTGCCTCGCTCCTGCTCTTCCATCATATTTTCAAAGACTCTGCCCAACATCTCCGGATCCACCGCCACTTCCCGATCCACCGGCGTCTCTTCAGCTACGGTGAAATTGTAGTTGTTGAAGAAGCCCAGAATGCCCGCGTCACTCTCCGGGTCGAAGAGGCTGTTGGGCAGATAGAGCAGAAAGTCGTAGTCTCGCTCGAAGAGGCCGCCGTTGAGATAAGGGATCGATCCCCAGGTGGATTCGTCGTTGGGTCGGCGGCGGTTGAGGATGTCGAAAAAGAGAGGTTCCAGAACCAGCGCGTAGAAATTGCCTTCGTTGCGCGCCTTGACTGTGTACTGGTTGGTCAGAAAGCGAGGGTCCCCAGCCAACCAGCCCTTCTTTTGGATGAAGTAGAGGAACATCACCCGCCCCAGCAGCCGCTGGGCAAAGGCGTGCAGCTTTTCCGGCTCGTAGAAAAGGGCTACGCCCCGGTTCTGCTCCTTCAGCGTCGTTTCCACCCGACGAAAGAGCCTAGCGTATTCCCGGTAAAAGCGGGTAGTCACCTGCTCCACATCGAAGGCATCGCAGTGGGCTAGATAGAGTTCATCCGGCTCCCGCTCGCCTACAGCCAGCCCTTCCAACACGTCCAGGTCGTGACGCGTGGGGTGTAAACGATCTACCACCAGTTTGCGCACTTTGACCTTACCCCCGTCCCGGCGGGGGTTGACAAAGATGATGCGCCGATAGTCGTCGGTGGCAATGAGCAGATAGTGCCCGCCCCGGCTTAGAAAGTTGGCAGCCAACGAGCGCAACCGCTCCAACGCGGTTGTCTCCATCTCAAATAGAATGACTTGGAGCAACTGCTCCTGATCCGCCAGCAGATAGACAAAACGTATGCTTGCCGCGTCCGCAGGGGCAAAGCCGATCTCTGTTTTGGGCAACGCAACCGTTCCCGACCCAACCGCATAGCCCAGCTTGTGCAACAAACGCAGTACCCCCGTTGGGTTTGTACACAATTGGATATCCGCCTGAGAAAGCAAACGAGAAAATGTCATAGAAAAATCCGTCCTCGCACCAAAAACAACAAAAAACTGCACATTCCCCTAACGGGGATTATGCGACCCATTGCGCCAGGCAACCCACTGTGCTACCCACCCTATTGCCAACGCTCCTGAGCCGCATCCAGGGGTGTTTTCAAGTGCTGATCGGTCCAGGGTCGGCGCTTGTCTTTTTCAGCCTGTCGGGACATCGTGTGTAGGAGTGAATGCTCGCAGTAGCCTGAGCGCCATTAAACCGCGCCCCTGATTTATCCCAACGTAAGTCTAGCACAGAGTACTTGCGCAGACAACTGGATGAATCATTCCGCCGTGTCTGCGAGGCTCCCCCCTGACCGAAAACCTGCTTCTACTCCTATTCACTCTGTGCTATAATCGCGCCCGAGCGGTGCATCGGTTATCGAACCTGGCCCTACCCCCAGTCAGCGTCTACGAACGGAGGAAACCCAATGAACAAACGCGACACAGTCCTGAGCGTGCTGCACGACAGCGCACCCCCCGCCTACATTCCCGCCGGTTTCTTCATCCATTTCGATCCTACCTGCCATTTCGGTCAGCCGGCCATCGAAAAACATCTGGAATTCTTCCACTACACGGGCATGGATTTCGTCAAAATCCAGTACGAAAACAGCTTCCCCCACCGCCCGCAGATCGCCAGGGCCACCGACTGGGCGCAGATGCCCCTCTACGGGCGAGACTTCTACGCGGCCCAACTGTACGTCATCGAGGGGCTGGTCGCAGCCGCGGGCGGGGAAGCGCCCGTTATCGTCACCGTCTACTCGCCCTTTATGTGCGCCGGGCACACTGTGGGTAGCCAGACCCTCAACGCACAGATCGCCGAAAACCCGGACGCGGTCGCACAGGGGATGGAGATTATCACCGAGAGTCTGCTCATTTTTGTCAGGGCCTGCATCGAGCTGGGCGTGGACGGTTTCTACGCCTCCACCCAGGGCGGCGAGAGTTTCCGCTTCGCCGATCCCAGTCTCTTTCGCAAGTGCGTCAAACCCTATGACCTGGCGCTGATGCAGGAGATGGAGCGGGCCTGCGACTTCAACATTCTGCACATCTGCGACTATCACGGCGG
>JACQGT010000647.1 GCA_016199425.1 Chloroflexota bacterium | reverse complement strand
GGTCGTTTCGCCATCCGCGAGGGTGGCCGCACGGTGGCCGCTGGCGTCATCACCGAGATCACTAAGTAACATTATAACCTTCCGGGAAGTCAAGAAACTTCCCGGAAGGTTTGTACAGGCGAGTAGCTCAACTGGCAGAGCGGCGGTCTCCAAAACCGCAGGTTGCGGGTTCAAGTCCTGCCTCGCCTGCCACAACAAGATGACCACCGGCTGGCGTCGGTGGTCATTTTCCGCCAGGAACTCGTGTCAACGCAAAGCGAAATGGCTGTCAGACCGGGATCGCCGGTGAAAAGAGAGAATACAGTGACTCGATCTACTTCTGCCCCGAATAGCGAAAACGCCATTGTTCGGTATGTCCGAGACTCGCGCGCAGAGCTGTCCAAAGTAACCTGGCCCACCAGGGAAGAGGGAATACGGCTGACGGTTGTCGTTTTGATTGTGACATTTGTTGCCGCTATCTTCTTATTCTCATTTGATTCACTTTTCAGCTATCTCGTTACGCTCTTTCTCCAGATTTTCTAAGAATAAGGGCGAAGATACAACGACAGGGGTGAAGTCACCGACACTTGCCTGTTGAGATGGCCGAATCTGTGACGGAATGAGCACGGGAGGCAACGATGAGCAGACAATCCGAGATGGATGAACTGGAGTTTGGAACTGACTTCCAGGAAGAATCGAACGAGGGCAGCGAGGAGGACAGTGGCCCGAAATCCGAATGGTTTGTGATTCATAGCTATTCGGGCATGGAAAACAAAGTCAAGAAGAATCTGGAACATCGGGCCGAGTCCATGGGGATGACCGACCGCATTTTGCAGGTGGTTGTACCGACAGAGACCGAAATTGAGATTAAAGACGGCGTGCGCCGTGAAGTTGAACGGCGTGTTTTCCCTGGCTACATCCTGATCGAAATGATTATGGATGAGGATAGCTGGTATGTGGTGCGCAACACACCGGGCGTCACCAGCTTTGTGGGCATGGGAAATAAACCCAGCCCGCTCAGCGCTGACGAGGTCGAGCGCATTATGAGCCGGATCGAATCTGACGAGCCCCGGATAAAGGTCAGCTTCACAGTGGGCGAACGGGTGCGGATCATTGAGGGACCTTTCGCTGAGTTCACCGGTGTAGTAGATACTATCGACCCCGACAAGGGCAGAGCGCGGGTGATGGTGAGCTTTTTTAACCGGGAAACACCGGTCGACGTGGATTTCCTTCAGTTGGAACGGGAAACGTAAGGAGCATCAATCGTGGCTAAGAAAATCAAGGCAATCGTTAAGTTGCAGCTTCCGGCCGGCAAAGCCAATCCAGCGCCGCCCGTGGGTACGGCCCTTGGCCCCCACGGTGTCAATATCATGGGTTTTTGCAAGGAATACAATGCGCGAACCCAGGCCCAAATCGGCCAGGTTATTCCTGTAGACATCACTATTTTCCAGGATGGGTCGTTCAATTTCGTCACAAAGACTCCCCCGGCTGGTGATCTGATCAAGAAGGCTGCTGGGGTGGGCAAGGGCAGCGCTGAGCCGAACAAGACCAAAGTCGGCAAGATCACCCGCCAGCAAGTGCGCGAGATCGCAGAGATCAAATTAAAGGACCTGGGGGTCCTGCCCCTGGACAGCGCAATGCGTATGGTCGAAGGCACAGCCCGCAGCATGGGCGTGAACGTCGTCGATTAACGAATATCAGTAAACCGCAATACTACCAGGCCTGACCCAGGACTTTGGACCGGTGACTGCGGACTACCAAGCCCGACTTAGGACCGTGGACTGGTGACCGCGGACTATTGAGTATCATTTCATCGTGGGAGGGGTCACTGCCCCGTCTGCACCACAAGGAGTCAATTTCTATGGCACGTCATAGCAAGCGGTATGATGCCCTGCGCGCGCAGGTGGATCGCAACAAACTGCACTCTCCTGCAGAGGCAATCGCATTGGTCAAAAAGGGTGCCACTGCGAAATTTGATGAGACGATCGAAGTCCATCTGAACACGACAGTAGACCCCCGCCACGCCGATCAGCAGGTGCGTGGTGTGGTGACTCTACCCAACGGCACGGGCCGCGAGGTGCGTATTCTGGTCTTTGCTGGGCCAGATGGTCAAGCCAACGCCACCGAAGCTGGTGCAGATTATGTGGGTGGAGACGACCTGGCCAACAAAATTCAGGGCGGTTGGCTGGAGTTTGACGTTGTACTGGCGACACCCGATATGATGCGTGTGGTGGGCCGCCTGGGCCGTGTGCTTGGCCCCCGGGGGTTGATGCCCAGCCCGAAGGCAGGCACGATTGTGCAGGCCGAAGACTTGGGCCGGGTGATTCGGGAGACCCGCCTGGGCCGTGTGGAGTTCCGTGTGGACAAGACCAGCAACATCCACGCGCCTCTGGGCAAGGGCAGCTTCAGCGAAGAGAAGCTGATGGGCAATTTTTCTGCCTTTATGGAAGCCGTGATCGCTGCCAAACCCGCCGCTGTCAAAGCCACCTATTTGCGCAAGGTGACGCTGACCAGCACAATGGGGACTGGCATCAAGTTGGATGTGAATGCCGCATCGGCTCTCAAAGTCGAGTAAAAGATTACCCCCGTTTTCATCGCCAAGATTTGTCTTGTGACGGGAAAACGGGTAAGATAGAGTGTCGGTTCAACCGAATAACTACACTCAGTAGATCGTAATGCTGCCAAGCCTGACTCAGGACTTTGGACTGGTGACTGCGGACTACTGACACTGTACTGTCAGTGCTGCAGACAGCAGGTGCATCCTTTTCTGGATGCTCAATGGCGAATTGATGCGCCGCCTGCCGAGGCCAGAACGTCACGGTGCTCTCTGGATAGCCATACCGGCTTCCTCTGTTGCCCATTGCGCCTCTGTGTCTTTTGCACAGGGGCGTTTTGTTTGTCCCACTGCTGCGGGTTTTGCCCGTTGCCGAAAATCTTGTGGAAAGGAGGAAAGTCACTTGGCAATCAATCGTCAGAAGAAAGAAGAACTGGTTGCTCTATACAAAGAGCACATTGAAAAATCGTCAGCCCTCGTCTTCACCGATTACCGGGGCGCGACGGTCGGCAAGATCAACAGCCTGCGCGATCGGATGCGCAGCAATGATTCTGCCTATATCGTTACCAAAAAGACGTTGCTGAACCTGGCGCTACAACAGAGCGGGCGCACGTTGGATGTGAGCAATGTGATGGATGGCTCGACCGCTGTTGCATTCTTGGGCGATGACATCGGCACGAGTGTTAAAGCGTTGAAGGATTGGATCAAGGCGGAAGGCGATGTCGTGCGGATTACCGGGGCTGTGCTGGAAACCGACGTTCTCAACGTCACCCAGTCCGAGGCTCTGGCCGATCTGCCCACCCGGGAGCAGATGCTCGCCAAACTCTTGGCAACGATTATCGCGCCGGCAAGCCAGCTTGTGCGCACGATCAACGAGCCTGGCGCGAGTCTGGCGCGGGTACTCAAAGCCCACGCCGACAAGGAAGCTGCCTGATTTCTGTTGCCAATTGTCAATTGTGGAATTGGCTGACGCCTACGTTTCGTGTGGATACGACTGCTTTCTGTGGATAGCAGCAGTTTTGGATGAAAATCAGACTATATCTTTTCTGGAGGAATCGAGCAATGGCAGATTTGAACGCAATCAAGGAACAACTGGACGGCCTGACCCTTTTGCAGGCCGCTGAGCTTGTCAAGATGCTGGAAGCAGCCTGGGGTGTGAGCGCTGCTGCCCCCGTAGCTATGGCAGGTGTGGCGATGGCCGCCGCCGCTGTGGAAGAGGTCGAAGAGCAGATCGAGTTTGACGTGATTCTGAAGAGCTTTGGCGAGAAAAAGATCAACGTCATTAAGGCCGTGCGCGCTGTGACCAGCCTGGGTCTGAAAGAGGCCAAGGAATTGGTGGAGAGCGCCCCTGCCACAGTTGTCACCGCCGTGACCAAAGAGGTCGCCGCCGATGTCCAGAAACAACTGGAAGCCGAAGGCGCGACCGCCGAAATCAAGTAAATCTGACTGCGGGTGATAAAAGAGGGGATGGGGCAAAGTGTTCGTTGCTCCATCCCCTCTTTTTGTTTGGGTGTGTTCGTAGGGCGGATTGGTAATCCGCCCTACGTTGTCGTTTGCGGGCGGATTACCAATCCG
>JACQGT010000646.1 GCA_016199425.1 Chloroflexota bacterium | reverse complement strand
GTGGGCCTCCACCAGCCCGTCGCTGTAGAGCAGCAACGTGTCGCCGGGTGTCAGGGTGGTTTCCTTCTCCTCGTAGGCCATCCCCGGCAGCAGACCCAGCGGCATCCCCCTGGCCCGTAGCTCCTCCACGCCACTGGGGCCGGCGCGATAGGGCAGATCGTGGCCGGCGTTGGCGTAGAGCAGGTGGCCCGTGGCCGGGTCTAGCACGGCATAGAGGCAGGTGACAAACATACGGGCGGGGATGTCCGGGTGCAGCAGATCGTTGACCCGTTCCAGCACCGCGCCGGGGGAGACCAGCCGCTCGGACGCGGCGCGCAGGAGAGTGCGGGTGGTGGCCATCACCAGCGCGGCGGGCACGCCCTTATCGGTCACGTCGCCGATGACAATCGCCAGTTTGCCGTCGGGCAGGTGGCGAAAATCGTAAAAATCGCCGCCCACGGCCCGGGCTGGCTGGTAATAGGCAGCAATCGCCCAGCCATCCAGCTCGGGTAGGCTCTGGGGCAGAAGCGTCTTCTGCACAAGCTGGGCTACCGCCAGTTCCTGGGCCATGCGCTCCCGCTCTACGGCCTCCAACTGCTGTTGGCGCACCAGTTGAGCCACCCGCACCGCCGGCGCGGCCTGGGTGGCCAGGTCGGCCAGCAGCTTGCGGTCATCGCTGGAGTACTCCTGTTCGCTGCGCCGGGAGCCGAGGTTGATGACGCCGATCAGTTCGCCCTGGCTGACCAGCGGCACGCAGACGACCACTCCGGTTCCTTTCATCGCAGCCAGCCCGGGGGAATCCATCTGCAAGCGGGCGATCTCCACCGGGCCGTTGACGTTGTGCAGATAGGCCAGGAGCGGGTCGTTGGGCGTAATATCCACCACGGGCAGGATTGTGGTTGCCAGCGGGGCCGGGGCGGCGAGGTCAGCGATCTGGGGCGCTGTTTTTTCGCCGCCCCATAGATTTTTCCAGAATGTCGTCAGCCGAGCTGTCATAGAAACTTCCTCCTGCGTACAGGATAGTGGGCGAGCGTCACGGAATCGTTACGGCGAAATGTTACGGCTTTTGCAACCACACTCCTGCCCCTTCCGGCTGCATTGTTTCTCCCACAACCCGCTGCAATTCTTCTGCCAGCTTGTCCAAATCCGTCTCGTCCCGGGCCGTAACAGCGAAGCGTGCCAGCACCTGCTGGGCGTCGTACTTGCGGCGGTAGAAGCGGCGGTCGATCACCTCCTGCACCCGACGGCGCAGGGGGTTGAAGAGGGCGGCAATCGCCAGGGTGGAGAGGACAGTCGCCAGCGCCGACTGTTGCCCACTGACCGCCGAAACGATGCTTTGCAACAGCGTGACGCTGCCAAAGAAGACCAGGGCGAGCAGTCCCGTCAGTATGGAGTATTGCAGCGTGCGGCGGATGATGAGGTCGATGTCGTAGAGGCGGTAGCGCAGGATGGCGATGCCGATGGCAACGGGAATGCCGATCAGCCCCAGCGCGGCCAGGAGGACGCCAATTAGCGGCGCATCAGGATGCTCTGGGCCGGTGCCGGTAACAAGAAAGGTGAGACCGCCTGCAGCCAAGATGCTGCCAGCATAGAGCAACCATTTGATCTGCTGCCGGGCGATTCCCGTAGCGCGGCGAAAGCGGAGCAGGATTGAAACGGCTACCGCTACGGTGCTGGGGAAGAGTACGAATTGGGCGATCCGGAGTACGACGGCTGCCGCTTCGAAACCGACCTCTTTCTCGAATATCCCCATGAGTGCTGGATTATGCCGGTGCGGCCACAGCAGCACAGCCACGACACCCACGAGACCAATGGCGCAGATAAGCGCCGTCCGCACCCACTGCCAGCGCTGGGACAGCAGTCGCCCGTCGGGGAAGTGCAGAAACGCCAACCACATGAGTCCGATGGCCACCAGCTCCATCCACCCATACATCCAGGCACCCACTGCCGCCGCTGGCAACGCGCCGTATAGAGCATACGCTTTACCGAACGTACTCAGATGGTTGATCATTCCGGTGGCTATCAGCAGCCAGCCGATCAGATTGTCGGTGTGGCGCAGCACAATCAGCGCGCCGACGATGACAAAGAGCAACATAACCGCAGGGAAGAAGAACGTCCCGACAAACTCAATCGCACCCGGCCAGGTCGGCAGTGGAAGCAGCGTCAGGATCAGCGTGATCACAAACAGAACCAGGTCGCTCAGCAACAGAAACCAGGCACTCCACCTGCGTATCTTCATCGCTTACGCTCCTCCTGGGGGAAATGGAGCCACAGTGACACATGAGCCGGCTGCATCGTCTCCTCGATCACCCGCAGCATCTCATCGCCCAGTGCCTCCAACGCTACCTCGTCCCGCGCTGTCTGCGCGAAGCCCGCCAGCACCTGCTGGGCGTCGTACTTGCGGCGGTAGAAGCGGCGGTCGATCACCTCCTGGATGCGCCGGTGCAGTGGGTTGAAGAGCGCGGTGATCAGCAGCGTCGAAAGCACAATCACCGCGGGGGACTGGCCGCCGGTGAACGAACGGAAGATTGACTGCAACAGGACGATTGTGCCGAAGTAGACCAGCGCCAGCAACCCGGTCAGCAGCGCGTATTGCAGCGTCTTGCGGATGATGAGGTCGATGTCCCACAAGCGGGCGCGCAGGATGGCGATACCGATGGAGAGCGGTAGTGTAAGCAGCAGCAGCGGAACGAGGAGATCGAGCAATAGGTTACTGCGCAGATCGTCCAGCCCCCACAGCAGGCTTGCCGTCACAATCAGCGCCAGATACCCACCGAAGCTGAACACAACGCCAAACAGCACCCATTTTGTCTGCTGCTGCTGGGCGCGATTAGAGACGTAGCGATAGCGATAGATCTGAGCGCCGATGCTGCATAGGGCTGGGACGAAGAAGAGAACAAAAGAGAGCAATTCGAACCAGCCAGGCAGCAGATTCTCGAACAGTCCGAACAGCGCGCCGGCGATCCACGCCAGGGCCAACCAGCGCGTCCAGCCCGGTACAAAGCGCCCGCTGGGGAAGAGATAGAGGAACAGAATCATAGACGTGAAGGCAATGACGCCGAGCAGGGCGGTGAATGGACTCAGGACGGGAAATGCACGCGGCAACGATTCCAGACCCGGAAAAGTGCTTCCAAAGGTCAGCAGGGCAGTAGCCGCCAGCAGCGCCATCGGGTCGCGCGACTTGCGAATAAAGATCACCAGCCCAACCAGTGTCCACCCCAGCATTCCAATGACGCGAAGAACAATCTGGTAGCCAGCGTGAGTGTCGGCTGAGAGGCCCAGCCCGTGCAGAACCGCGATACTGTCCGGCGTCAGACGACCTGTCGCGTCGCACGCCGCAAACCCGTCCGTGCATACTTCCCGCAGTTCCTTGTAGAGGAAGGGCAGATTGGCGAAGAAAAGACCGACCACCAGCATCGCCGCCGCCGCCCACGCCAGCCGCGCCGCCAGCAGCCAGCGTCCGCTCAACTGTACTTCGTGCGTCTCTCTTTCGGCCATAGGGGTCTATCCTGACATGTCAGATCTAGCAATCAGACTTACGCTTTACATCTGCATCCGCAGTTTCCGACGACTTTCCTGTTGAATGATCTCCGCCTGTTGCGCCAATGCGTCGATGTCATCCATAACGCCGAAATAACATCCCGTCAGGGCATCCGCCCTGCCGGATGCGATTTGCAGGACGACATCCACCGCTTTTTCAATCGGCGTGTCGCCATTGGCCGCGTACAGTTCGTGAAACCACTGCTGCACCAGCGGGGCGCGGCGAGCCACCTCCGGCGAATCGTGAACGTAGGCGTTCATCGGTGTGCGTACAGTGCCGGGATCGATGGCAAAGACCCGGATCCCCTGCGACTTGACTTCAAGAGCGGTGCTTTCGGTCAGGCGGATGAGCGCAGTTTTGCTGACATTGTACGCCGAGATGGTTTCAAAGGGTTGCAGACCGGCGCCGCTGGCGACGTTGATGATCCGCCCGCGGCCACGCTCCAGCATCCTGGGCAGGACGGTATGGGTATAGAGAAACGGCCCCCGAAGATTGATTTCAACCTCGCGCCACCACTCCTGCGGGTCAATGTCGGCAATCAGCCCAAAGGCCCGAAAAACGCCAGCGTTGTTGACCAAAAGATCAATCGGTCCCACTTGTTCTTCAACAGTGGCGACCAGTCGCCGAACGGCCACTTCATCAGTGACATCCGCAGGGATAGCCCTGGCTTCGCCGCCCTGCCCTTCTATGCTCTGAACCGTATCCCGTAATTGCTCTTGCGAGCGAGCTGTGACGACTACGTATGCGCCTGCGTTTGCCAGCCCACAGGCAAACGCACGACCAAGACCGCGACCACCACCAGTAATAAGGACAATTTGTCCGCCAAGATTCATATCTTTCCTCCCTTAATCTGATCGACTGCCCCCGGATTGGCGCAGTTGATCGTTATCACTCACCTTTGCTTTCAGTGCAGGTTTATGTCACCAAACGTTTCGGGGGATACTTCTCGGCTACTTGCTCTTGAACCAAATCGTAACTCCTTTGGCTGCCAAAATTGGATGGTTGAACAGCGCCGGGCTGTCTGCCCCCATCGTAGCAGACAGCCGTCACCGGATCGTTACGGCAGCCGTCACTGTTTCAGCCACACCCCCACGCCCTCCGGCTGCATTGCCTCCTCCACCACTCGCTGCAATGCCTGCATCAATTCATCCAAATCTGTCTCGTCCCGCGCTGTTAGAGCAAAAACCGCCAGCACCTGGGCTGCGTCGTACTTCTGGCGGTAGAAGCGCCGGTCGATCAGCGCCTGTACCCGGCCGCGCAGGGTGGTGAGCAGAACGGCAATGGTGTAGAGAAGCGTCACCACCAGCATCGGCCAACGCATCCAGGCTGGCTCCACCTGTCCATTGGGGAAGACAAAGGGCAGGGGAATAAAGAAGGCCGTGCCAATGGCAAAAAGCAAACCACTGAGGCACTGGGTACACTGAGAAAAGAGCTTTTCTCAACTTCCTCAGTGAAACTCTGTGTCCTCAGTGCCTCAGTGGTGGATTTCTTGCACAGTACACAAGAATTCATCTGGTAAGGTACTAAGAGTTCATTGCAAAAAGGCCAAAAAACCGAGTTTTTAACGCCAACTCACACCTGGGAAACCCGGCTATTTTCGAGAAAAACTCGGTTTTTTCACTCGACATCCATCGGCCGGTTGATGATAATACTGGCTTCTGTGTAGTACATCGGCGTCTCCCTGACGTCTGTTCGTCAATGGCAGAAGGATGGGAGAGGTTGGCTGTCATTGGATTCACCTCGCAAAATAATGCTTACGGATCGACAATCAGCACGCCTTCCATTCCCGCTGGCTGATGGCCGGGCGTGCCGCAGTAGAAAGTATAGCGCCCCGGCCCTTCCGGTGCAATCACAATTTCCGCAATCTCCTTGGCCGCCAACGGCTTGTGAATGTCGAAATCGTCCATGTCAAAGGAGTGGGCGTAGCCGTCCCGATTGACGATGCGCAGGGTCACCGCCTCCCTTGCCCGCACGCGCACTTCCTCCTTGATGAAGCGCATCCCGTCCGTGCGGATGGTGGCCGTATTCGACGCCGCGCCGCAGGCGGCCAGAAGCATTAGGATAACAGTCAGGGTGAAGAAGCGAACAGTTGTCATTGGCCTATCTGGTGAAGAGCATCCGGTTGTCGTGTGGCTGCCGGGCAGCCTGTACGATCAGAGTATAGCAGCTCATCGTAACTGGATCGTTACGAAAATCGTTACCAAGCTGGTATAATCATCATTAATCATCTTTAGTAGTATCATTTGCCTGACTCAGATAAGCGTGAGGAGCAATATTGTGAGTGAAACAACACAAACCTTCACTACCTTGTGGGGCTTTACAGTGGTCATCGAGCCTGATGAAGAAGATAGTGGATATATTGCCTATTGCCCAGCCCTTCAGGGGTGTTGGTCGCAAGGCGAAACGATTGATGAAGCCATACACAACATTGTAGATGCCATTTCTGGTTGGTTGGCAGTTCATATCGAACGTTCTCTCAATTTGTCCCGCCTGAAACTCAAATCTGAAACGTTGACTCATCCTTTATCCCTCCAGGTTCAAATCCCCTGATGCCGCAGCTACCCCGCGCCACAGCCGAACAGCACATCAAAGCCTTCCAGCGTGACGGCTGGCGTGTGGCTCGTGTGACGGGAAGTCATCACATTCTGAGCAAAGACGGTGTCGAGTTTCATCTCACTATTCCCTCTCATCGGGGGCAAATCGTTAAACCAGGTCTCCTCAAAGGTTTGCTGCGTGATGCCGGGTTGACCAATGACGAATATCTGGAACTGTTTTACGGCAAGAAACGACGTTAGTGTCGTAAGTGAGGTAGTGTCACTAATTTTCTCCCCACTCTACCCTCCACTTTCTCTCCCTGTCAGTTTCAGCCACACCCTCACCCCCTCCGGCTCCATCGTCTCCTGCACCACCCGCGCCAGCTCCGCCGTCAGCCATCTAAGTCAGTCTCATCGCGGGCCGTTTGGGCGAACTGCGCCAGCACCTGCTGGGCGTCAGGATCCTTCTTTCCGCCGGGTTTGCAGGCCCAGCGTCAGCCCATAGATGCCATGCGCGATCAGAAATTGCAGGGGCGGAATCCCGGTCAACGGCGTAGGATCAACCAGAAAGAGACCCTGGGCCACCAGAAAGAGCAGCAGCCCGTAGGCCAGCCCCACCAGCTAGGCCGGGGCTGAAATCAGGCTGCGCACGATCCGAAAGAGATAGCCCCAGGCAATGCCATAGACGCCTGACACGGCCAGATGGGTGAGCAGACCGGCTACTGGCGTCGTTCCCTCGCCAGCGCCGAAACGGGAGAGCACCTCTGCCACCGAACCACCCCCGGCAAAGCCCGCCGCGGCCAGGAATCCGGCCATCACCACACCGGCCAGAATCCCTGACAGCAGACCACTGACCGCAGCGTCCCCCCAAGACTCAATGATAACCACATCTGATTGCTTTTTCATCTTTCGCACGTCCTTTACGCTGTTCTAAAAATAAGGACACGGATTACACGGATTGTAAGGATTCGCACGGATAAAATCTGCGTAAATCTGCCGGGTGCCCCCTGGGCGCTGCGTAATCTGCGTTCTGATTTTCATTCCTATCAGTGCCCCTAAGCATATCGTCTGATAACCAAGCCACTCAACACCCTCTCCTCTGCCAGAATACCTCCCCACCGTCACGAAAACGTTACGATGCGCGTCACCGATTGCGTCTCGTATCGCACAACCGCCACGTATGCTACAATAGCGCCAATACTTTTGACCGCGAATGGGAGGATTACGCGAATAGTTGACGTGCAGGTGACGCATACTCCCATCCCCTCAGTATCAGTAGACCGCAATGCTCCGGGCGGGTCACGGACCACGCCCGGAGCATTGCGGTCTACTGAGCATCTCTACGAGAGCAGCTATTCGCGCAACCCCTCTATTCGCGGTCATTCGTCTGACGGCACAACCACCCCACGAAATATGCAAAACGGAATACGCAATACC
>JACQGT010000670.1 GCA_016199425.1 Chloroflexota bacterium | reverse complement strand
CGACCAGATGATCGCCGGCCTTGCCGAGTGGTGCTGGTCGATTCCCGGAATCGCCTGCCCCGAAACTGAAGTACACCCCTTTTCTCCCCGCTCTGTGGACAGACCCAGGCGGCTTTGTTATACTATCGGAGTATCTGACGCCTGCACCTGTCGCACTGCCCACCCCCATCTTTCGGACGACCCAATGACCGCTGCCACTTCTCGCTGGAACGAATACCACACGCCCACCGCTGTCGAGGAGGCATTGGCCCTGCTGACGCTTCACGCCGAGCGCGCCCGCATCATCGCTGGGGGCACCGATCTGATTCTGGATATGGAAGCAGGCCACGCGCCGCCGGTTGACGCGCTGGTGGATGTGACGCGCATTGCCGGTATGACCGATATCAGAGAGGAAGGCGATTGGATTGTGATCGGGGCTGGCGTCACCCACGCCCAGATCGAGACGAGTGATCTGTTGCGCCGTCACGCTGCCTGCCTCACCGAAAGCTGCGCTGTGGTGGGCGGCCCTCAAGTGCGCAACGTGGCGACTATCGGCGGCAATGTGGCCCACGCCCTGCCCGCGGCCGACGGGACTATCGGCCTGCTGGCTTTGGATGCGGAAGTGGAAGTCTGCACTCTGACCGACGGGCAGGTGGAGCGGCGCTGGCAGCCCCTCCTCTCCATTTTTGCAGGGCCGGGCCGCAACACCCTCGGCCACCACCAGATGCTGGGCGGCTTTCGCTTTCATCCCCGCGCGGCGGGCGAGGCCAGCGCCTTTGATCGGATTATGCGACCCCAGGGCGTGGCCTTGCCGGTGCTGGGGCTGGCGGTCTGGCTGCGTCTGGACGAAGATTGGCAGAGGATCGTCGCGGCGCGCATCGCCATCGGCCCGGCGGGTCCCGTTCCCTTTCGCGCCAGCGAAGCCGAGGCCGTGCTGACTGGCGCGCCGCAATTCGATGCGAGCGTGCTGGATGCTGCTGTTGCCGCGGCCCAGGCCCAGGCCCAACTGCGCACCAGCAAGCACCGGGCCAGCAAAGAGTACCGCTACGAAATGGTTGGCGTTCTTCTGGGTCGGGTGCTGCCCGTGGCGCTGGAACGAGCGGGGAATTTGTAAGGAGGAAGGGATGGATCCTTTGTCATCACCCTTTCCGGGGATGGATCCCTTTTTGGAGGTGCCCTATCGATGGAAAAGCGTTCACACACGACTCATCGTCGGCATGAGTGATGCGTTGTCTGCCCAACTGCCGCCAGAATATGCCGTGGAGATCGAAGAAAGAGTCTACATCACCCAGCCCGGCGACCCGGATAGGCGCTCGATTGAACCAGACGTCTACATCGTTCAGGAGATAGCGACTCCCTATTTGGTCTTGCCTGTGACCAGCGCGGTGACGCCGCCATCGATCCTGCAAACTCTCGACAGCGATCCACGGGTCGAAGATCGCTACCTGGAAATTCGGGACAGCGCAAGCCGAGAAGTAGTGACCACCCTTGAACTTCTCTCGCCCTTCAACAAGCGTCCTGGCGCACAGGGATTCGACGCATTTCAAAACAAACGCAGCGCAGTGATGGCTTCCAAGAGCCATTGGATTGAAATCGATCTGTTGCGCGCCGGCGCGCGTCCGGCGGAAGTTGCTTTCAACGGTGATTATTACGCACTCCTGAAGCGGGGCGACCGGCCACGCGCCTTCGCCGTCTGGTTTTTCAATCTGCAGAACCGAATGCCGACGATGGCTGTCCCATTGCGCCCACCCCACGCCGATGTGCCCCTGGACCTGCAGGCCGTCTGGGATGAGATGTACCGCCGCGCCCGCTATGCCCAGAGCATCGACTATAACCAGCCCCCACCGCCGCCGCCTCTGCGCCCCGACGACGAAGGCTGGGCCCAGGTCCGTATCCAGACCTGGCAGACCGCGCGGCAGCCCTCAATCGAGATCGAGGCAACCAGTGGATGATCCACGTGGAGGGTAGAGGAGATTGGAGGTCAAGAGATGACCGTTCTATCGTCACCGTTCCCGGGGATGGATCCCTATTTGGAAGACCCCGCGGAGTGGCAGAGTGTACACTTCCAACTGATCGCGCGCATCAGCGATCTCCTCAGCGAAGCTGTTGCACCGCACTATTTCGTACGCGTCGATCAGCGGGTCTACGTGACGACGCCGGGAGATTTGGACAGACGCACAATCGAACCAGATGTCTATCTCCTGCGGCAAGCGCCGGCGCGCTACCAGACCGCTGTCGGGACGCCTGGCGTGACGCCTTTCCTTCTGGTGGAGCCAGCAGAGAGCGATCCGGAGATTCGAGACCGGTTCATCGAGATTCGCGATGCTCGCAACCGCGCAGTGGTTACCACCATTGAAGTACTCTCTCCGTTTAACAAACGCAGCGGTGCCCAGGGATTTAGCGCATTCCAACAAAAGCGAGAAAATGTAATGGCGTCCCAGACCCATTGGATTGAGATTGACCTGCTACGAGCCGGTTCCAGGCCGCAAGAAGTGACGGATAAAGGCGATTACTATGCCTTGCTCAAGCGGGGCGATCGACCGCGGCCCTACGCTGTCTGGTTTTTCAATCTGCAGAACCGGATGCCGACGATGGCTGTCCCCTTGCGCCCACCCCACGCCGATGTGCCCCTGGACCTGCAGGCCGTCTGGGATGAGCTGTATCGTCGCGCCCGCTATGCCCAGAGCATCGACTATAGCCAGCCCCCACCGCCGCCGCCTCTGCGCCCCGACGACGAAGGCTGGGCCCAGGCCCGTATCCAGACGTGGCAGACCGCGCGTCAACATTCAGTCGAGGCTGCGCGCCAATGATCCAACTGGCTTCGCTTGAGCAGAGAGCGTCCTTCCCCAAACCGCCCGCGGAATTTCCCTTCAACGTGCCGGTGATCGCCCGGCTGGAGAGAGTGCGTTTCGAGACGCCGGTCACTTTTCTGGTCGGGGAGAACGGGTCGGGGAAATCCACTCTGCTGGAGATGATCGCCGCGGGCAGCCGTTTACCGGCGGTGGGCGCGTCGGACGTGGAGCGGGACGCGACGCTGGCCCCGGCCCGCCAACTGGCCCGCTTCTTTACCTTTGGCTGGGCAAAGCGCAACCACCGGGGCTTTTTTCTACGCGCCGAGGATTTCTTTGGCTTTGCCCGACGCATGGCCCAGATGCAGAAGGAGCTGGAAGCCGATCTGGCCGCGGTAGACGAAGAATATACAGGCCGCTCCAACTACGCCAAAGGCTTTGCCCGGATGCCCCACGCCCGCGAGTTGGCGGCCATCCGTGAACGCTACGGCGACGGCCTGGGTGCCCGCTCCCACGGCGAGAGCTTTCTGGCCCTCTTCCAGGCCCGCTTTGTGCCCGGCGGTCTCTATCTGCTGGACGAGCCGGAAGCGCCCCTCTCTCCTCTGCGACAGGTGGGCTTTCTGGCCCTGCTCCACGAAATGGTGCAGCGGGAGGCTCAATTGATCATCGCCACCCATTCCCCGATTCTGATGGCCTTCCCCGGCGCAACGATTCTGAACTTCGATGAAACACCCCTGGCTGCCATCCCCTGGGAGCAACTGGAACACGTGACCATCACCCGGGATTTTTTGAATCACCCCGGCGCTTTTCTCGCCAACCTGACGTGAAAAAAGAACACAGATTGCAGAATTTACGGATGACTTCACTGCAAAAAGCCAAAAATCTCACCGCGGAGACGCGGAGGAAACGCGGAGATTTTCTCCTGAATTTCTCCGCGTTTCCTCCGCGCCTCCGCGGTGCAATTCCTCTGCCCGAACTCCTCGTCCTGGCCGTGGCCGCGTTTACCCGTTTTTGGCGGCTCGACTATCACAGCTTCTGGTTCGACGAGATCGTCTCCCTGGACTGGGCCTCTTACCCTCCGGCTGAAATCTGGGAGATTGGCTTTCATCTGGTGCGGGAAAAGCACCCCCCCGGCTACTACCTGACCCTCCATTTCTGGCAGCAGTTTCTCGCCAGTTTCGGTCTGCAACAGAACGACGTGGCCTTACGCGCCCTGGGCAGTCTGTTCGGCGTCTTGACCGTTCTGGGCGTCCTGCTTCTGGCAACCCGGCTCAGCGGGCGGGCCACAGGGCTGCTGGCCGCGCTCTTTGTGGCCCTTAGCCCCGGGCTGGTCTGGTATAGCCAGGAACTGCGGATGTTCCAGCCCGCGGCCACCGCCATCGTCTGGGCAACCTACTTTCTCGTGGCCGCGCTCCCCTCCCCCATTCGCTATTCGCTATTCGCTATTCGCTATTCGCCATTCCCCATTCCGCATTCCGCACTCCGCATTCCGCATTGGATCGGTCTGATTCTCGCCCTCACCTACGCACTCTACAGCTATCTTTTCGCCGCCTTCTTTTTGCCCGGGCTGGGGCTTTCCCTGCTGGTATTGGCCTGGAAACGCTGGCGGCTGCTGGCCGAGGGAATGGCCGCGTTGGGCATCACCGGACTGCTCTTTCTGCCCCTGGCCCGCAACGCCTGGCTGATCAACGACGCCGAAAGTCCCCGTATGGCCGCCTTCGACGGCTTTGGAGAAAATCTGTGGCGGCAGATGCAGGTTTTCACCCTCTGGCGGGCCGACTGGGACGACTGGGCGGTGACGGGTGGGGTCTTGCTCTTTGCGCTTTTGGCCCTGGCTGGCTTTTTGGGGTCCGGGCCTGGGGAGCGACGGGTCGGGCTACTATTGGCTTTGTGGAGCTTCCCCCCGCTGCTCATCGCCGGGCTGTTGCAGGCGACCAACGCCAACATCTTCAAAGAAGAGCGCTACTATCTTTTCCTGGCTCCCTTTGTGCTGTGGGCGGCGGCGCGCGCAGTGACATCTCTTACCTGCCGCTGGCGCTGGCTAGGATGGAGCAGCGTTGCCGTGACGGGAACGCTCTTGGCCGCAGCCCTGCCTGTGCTGTGGACGCCGGGGATGCTGCGGGAGGACTGGCGGGTTGCCGCAGCCTACATCGCTGACTATCAGGAACAGTCGCCGGGACTCTCCGCAGGAGGTGTGGCCCACGTCAACTATCTGCGTCCTGCCGTGGAGTGGTATTTGGGCCAGCGCACCGGACTGGGAAACCTGCCCGTCTTTGGTCTATTCGGCGGGCCGCTGACCCCGGAGCAGATGGAGGATGTGATCGGTCCGCCCTTGCAGGGCATTGAGACCGCAATGAACGCACAGACCCTATGGCTGTTGCAAAGTCATCTGGCCGGGGTGGACGATCAGGGGCTGGTGCAGCGCTGGCTGGACGATCACTACCCGCTCGTCACAGAGCAATATCCCGCTGGCATTAAACTGCGCGGCTACGCCCTACGCACCCGTTATACCGACCTGCCACCCCTGGCGGAAAATGCTCTCTACCCCGGCGTGGAAGTCGCTCCTGCCATCCAACTGACCGCCTGCGAAGTGGTTACGCCCCGCGTGGCTGCAAGGGATGTGCGGATGCACCCACCCAGCGGTTGGGTCCATTTGCGTCTATGGCTACGCGCCACGGGTCCGGTGCGCGCCGATTACCAGCCATCCGCCCGGATCGTCGACGCGCAGGGCGTGTGGGGGGAATTGCTGCCGCTGTCCAACGGAGCGCTGGAGCGCTTTCCCACCACTTCCTGGACAACGGGCGAATTGATGCGTGTGGAGATGGACGTGAACCTGAACCCGGAGACGCCGCCGGGAAGTTACGAAGCTGTCGTCGGGTTTGATCAGGGCCAGGAGCGTTTGTGCGGTGCAGTTGAAATAATGTAGGGGCGCTGCTT
>JACQGT010000669.1 GCA_016199425.1 Chloroflexota bacterium | reverse complement strand
TTCAGATCATGAAAATCTGCATCCCCTTTTTACGATGAATTCAATAATTTCAATCACAATATCAATAATATCAATAAAAATATCAAAAATCTTGAAATTCCCTATTGACAAACTCAAAAATTGTGATATGATGTTCGTGCGCCAGGAAATTCTGGGCAGAACATTGAACGGAGGAACCAAAAATGTTTACTGAGTATCTGATCTACCAAAACCAGGCACGCCACCAGGAACTGCTGCGCGAGGCCGCAGAGAGCCGGGCTGCCCACTCTGTCAACGGGCCGTCGACGCTGGGTGAAGCCCTGGCCCGCACGGGCGACCTGCTGGTTGTGGCCGGCCAGGGACTGCAACGGCGCTACCGCCGGGTGGAAGAAGGCGTGGCTCTGGCCGAGTATGCCAGCGGCCAACGACTGGGACGGGCGCTATGAACAAGCTACCCAAGCAGTGCCCCATCTGCGAAGCCGATGGCCTGACTGTCACTGGCTTCTACTGTCGGAGCTGCGATAGCCGGGTGGAGGGGCGTTTCGTGGCCGAGACCCCCTTTGCCGGGCTGTCGCCAGAGCAGATGCACTTTGCGGTGACTTTTGTGCGCTGCGAAGGCAAGCTGACCCGCATGGAAGAAGAACTGGGCATCTCCTACCCCACCATCCGGGGACGTCTGCACGAAGTCATTCGCGCCCTGGGCTACGATCCGGGGAAAGAGGAGACAGTATCGATTTCGGAGAAAGAACGGCGTAAAATCCTCGAAGCCCTGGAAGCCGGGGAACTCAGCTACAGCGAGGCCATGCGCCGCCTGGAAGGTGAATCGTAGGACGGATTGTCAATCCGTCCTACGAAATATCAATCGTAGAAAAGGAAGAACAAAATGGCTACACATCGTGAAATCGAAGTCGAAGAAACTGTGGTGAACGTGCGGATGGAGGTGAACGGCAATCTCCACGTGCGCGAGGCAGAGGGCGCAACCGTCCGGGTGGAGAGCGCCCACGACGAGCCGCTGCTCGAATATGCGGAGGGTCAGGTGCAGGTGGAGTGCAGCGGCGATTGTGTCGTATATGTGCCCCGTCAGGCCCAACTGGAGATTGAAGTAAACGGCGATCTGATCATCGACAATCTGAGCGGGAGGGTGGGGATCATCTCCGCCGGCGGCAACGTCAGTGTGGCCGGCGCAGGGGATCTGCGCGTGCAGGAGGTGCGGGGCGATCTGCGGGTGGCGCTGGCTGCCGCGGTCAACGCCGAGGATGTCCGCGGCAATGCCCACATCAACGATGTGGCCGGCCCGGTCTCTGTCAACGCCAGAGGGGACGTACACCTGCAAAGGGCCAATGGCTCAGCATCGATCAACTGCAAAGGCAATGCCCACCTATCCGAAGTAACCGGCGAGCAGATACAGATCAATGCCAAAGGCGACGCCCATCTGCGCCGTTGCCGTGGAGAGATCGCCGTCAACGCCGCGGGCAATGTCAATCTGAGCGAAATCGTCAGCCAACGGGTGCGGGCTGTGGCCAAAGGCGATATTCGCGTACACTTTACCGAAGCCGTGGGCGGCCAGGCCAAAATCGTCACCGGCGGCGACCTGCATGTGCGCAGCGGCGAAAAGATACTGCGCAAAGGCAAGGGCGTCTACACCTTCCGTTTCGGCCAGGGCGACGCAGTACTGGCTCTCGTCTCCAAAGGCAATACGCTGCTGGAAGGTGTGGACGTGGCCGAAGGCAATCTGCGCGGCGTCAGCGAGGATATGGGCGACCTGGGCGCGGAGATGGGAGCGATGGGGGTGGAATTGGGCGCAATGGGCGCGGAGCTGGGCTGGGGATTTGGCAATCTGGGCCGGGATATCGCCCGCCAGGTGCAGGACAAAGTAGCGCGCCAGGTGCAGGACAGAGTGCAGCGCAAAGTGCAAGCCAAAATGAGGGAGATGGGCAAGCGCACGGCGAAGGTGGAATGGGGCGAAGGCAAAAGTTGGAGTTTCAACTTCGGCGATGTGCCATCCCCACCCCCCTCCCCGAAAGCGCCCCCGCCCCCGGCTTGGGACGCGCCCTTCGATGCGGTGGAAGAAGTGGCGACGGGCGAGCCTGTCTCGGAAGAGGAGCGGTCGCTGGTGTTGCGTATGCTGGAAGCGGGCAAGATTTCGGCGACCGAAGCGGCC
Organism: Chloroflexota bacterium; assembly: GCA_016199425.1. Taxonomy (GTDB): domain Bacteria; phylum Chloroflexota; class Anaerolineae; order Caldilineales; family Caldilineaceae; genus JACQGT01. Next base: position 6,904 of record JACQGT010000669.1, on the reverse strand, counting down.
ACACTCCTGGAGGCTCTGGGCGATGCAGAATAATTCTAATGCGGAATTTGAAGAAGGGAGTTCGGAATTGGGGCGCAGATTTTCGCAGATTGAATCCGTGTGAATCCGTCCCATCCGTGTCAATCCGTGTCCTTATTTTCAGGTTAGGGAGGGTGTGATGGCGGCTGCAATTGAGATTGACGGATTGAGCAAGATTTACACAAAACGCAACGGCCCGGCGGTGGTGGCGGTGGACAATCTCAGCCTCTCCATTCCCGCCGGGCAGATATTCGGCTTTCTCGGCTCCAACGGCGCGGGCAAGACGACGACCATCAAAATGGCCTGCGGGCTGGTGCTGCCCACCAGCGGCAGTGTACGGCTGCACGGCCACGACGTGCAGCGTCAGCGCGGCCAGGCCATGCGCCAGATCGGCGCTGTGCTGGAAGGGACGCGCAACGTCTACTGGCGGCTGACCGCCTGGCAAAATCTGCTCTACTTTGGCCGCATCAAAGGCGTGGCCGGGAAGGGGTTGCAGGAGCGGGCCGAGCGATTGTTGCGGGAGCTGGACCTGTGGGAGCGACGCAACGACCCGGTGCGCGACTTCTCCCGGGGCATGCAGCAGAAGGTCGCTATCGCCTGTGCGCTGGTGGCCGACCCGCCGATTGTCCTGTTGGACGAGCCGACACTGGGGCTGGACGTGCAGGCCGGGCGCACGGTCAAACGCTGGGTGGAGCAACTGGCGCGCAACGAAGGCAAGACCGTCGTCCTCACCACCCACCAGATGGACCTGGCCGAGAGTCTGTGCGACCGGGTGGCAATTATGAGCCAGGGAAAGCTGTTGACCAACCGGCCTACGGGCGAACTGCTCGGCCTCTTTCGCCAGGAAACCTACGAACTGCGTTTCCGGGGGAAGATCGACGAGGCGATTACGGACCGCTTCGACGGCTTTGCGGCGCGGGAGGAGAACGGCCATACGATTCTCTCCGGCATCATCAGCGAACACGACCGGCTCTACCGGCTGATCGAAATGGCCGAAATGCTGGGGCTGGAGTTGCTCGGCGTGGCCCAGGCCGAACCCAATCTGGAGGAGATTTTTGTTGAGTTGCTGGATCGGGCGGGCAAGGGCGAGAGCAATCTGGAACAGTCATTGAACGGACGTGGACCCACAAGCACACTGCGGGAGGTGGTCTGATGGCGCTGGCCGGCACAATTGTACTCAATGAAATCCAGAAGCGGATCATTCTGCTCTGGGGTTACAAATTCAATTTTTTCACCCAGATGTTTATGATCGGCTTCATCTTTGTGGGGATCAGCTTTTTTATGGCCGGCGGGCAGCCGGACCCCGAACTGCTGGCTTCCGGGCTGGTGGGCTATCTTGTCTGGTTTTTCGCCCTGGCCGCCATCTCGGATATGAGTTGGGGCATTCGCGAAGAGACGCAGACGGGCACGCTGGAGCAGATGTATATGAGTCCCCTGCCCACGGGTGTGCTGATGCTGGGCCGCTCCATCGCCTCGCTCTTTATCAGCATTCTGATGGTCGGCATCTCGGCGGTGGTGCTGGTGCTGCTTCTGGGCATCTCCCTGCCCGTCACTTGGAGCGCGCTGCCCGTCTTTCTGCTCACAATGGCCGGGCTGTATGGCTTCGCCTTTATCCTGGGCGGCGCCACGCTCGTCTTCAAGCAGGTGGAAGCCCTGGCCAATCTGATGCAGAATGCGCTGCTCTTTCTCAACGGCGCGCTCCTGCCCGTGGATCGGCTGCCCGGCTGGATGGAAGCCTTCGCCAAAACCCTGCCCACCACCCAGGGCATTATCGTCCTGCGCCGGGTGATTCTGGACGGTCAAAGCCTGACCCAGGCCTGGCAGGACGGCTCAGTGGTGGAGCTGCTGATCAACTCGACGGTCTATTTTGTGGTGGGCTGGTTCTTCTTCCGCTGGTGCGAAAACCGGGCGCGGCGGATGGGGGCGCTGGGGCAGTACTAACTATTGGGTATTGGATATTGGGTATTGCGTCCGCTGATTCGTTATTGCCGGGCGCGGCCTGAAACGTGAAACGTGAGAGTAGTGGTGCAGTTCACGTTTCACGAGTCACTTTTCCATTCCGACGATTGATGGCTTGTCCATTTTCTGATTTGCAGGAGTATCTATATGCCAACAAGCGAAGAACGCATGAGAGTGTTACGGATGATCGAAGAGGGGAAGATTTCGGCGGAGGAGGGGACGCGGCTACTGAAGGCGATTGAAAAAAGCAGCAAAAAGCCGGGCCGCCGACCGTCTGCCCCCCAGCCAGTCACGCCGGGCGAAAATGGCGGGCGCTGGATGCGTCTGCGGGTCTCGGACACAAGCTCCGGGCGCACAAAAGTCAATATGACTCTGCCCCTGGGGCTGGTGAGTATGGGCTTGCAAGTGGGGGCGCGCTTCGTGCCGGAGGTCAACAACCTGGACGTGCAGCAGGTGCGGGACGCGCTGAGTTCCGGGGTCCCCGGCAAGATTCTGGAGGTAATGGACGACGATGGGGAATTGGTGGAGATTTTTGTGGAGTAGAGGGGATCGGCGGCTGGAGATTAGCGATTGGAGATTCGCTCAACCAATCTCCAGTCGCTAATCTCTGATCGCCAGTCGCTAATCGCCAATCACCGGTCATCCGACGGCTCGGCCGCAGAATACATCTGACCGGTGGGGCGCACCCGCTGCTCCATATCGGGAATGCCGCCGGAGAGAGCGCTGAGGGGCGGCGAGATCACCGGCATGGGGGCGCGGGAGCGCAGGGGCATAGGCACGAGTGTGTTTTCGATGTCCCAATGGAGTTGGCGCACGGCGGCAAAGCCCAGAATGGCGTAGAAGCCCAGCGTAATCCCAGTGAGAATCCCATTGAGCAGAACAACGACGAGGAATTGCACACCGCTTCCTGTGAATTCCAGCGGCTCCCCATCCAGCGCCGTATTGGTGATGATGTGCTTTCGCAGTCGGACGTAGCCCCAGAAAAAATAGATGCCCAGGGTCAGAGCAGAAAAGAGCGCCAGGACAAAATTCTCGAAAAAGAGATCGATGGCCCCACCCCGATATTCCAAACGCTGGCCTGTGGGCAGAATCGTGTGGGCTGTTTCCCAACGCAACAGACGCACGCCGGCAAAGCCCAGAATGGCGTATAACCCCAGAGTGATGAGAGAGAGCGCACCGATGATCAGAAACTCCACGAAGGCCTGACCGCCAGAGCCGTCGAATTGCAGTGGCCGGTTGTCGAAATAGGTGTTGGCAGCGATCATCCGCTTCCAGCGGGCGTAGCCCCAGGGCGCATACAAGCCCAGGGTAATCGTCGAAAGAATCCCGATCAACAGCAGATTGAGAAAAACATCGACCCAACGGCCACGAAATTCCAGATTAATGTGCATCGGTCACATTCCTTCCCCGGAGTATGGGTACAGAAGGCGAGAGGGTTCGCCCAAATGCTTGGGAAACGTCACCGAAAGTATAGCCTACTGTGCCCCACATGACAAGCGGAATTGAAGTAGTTGATTGGTTGATTGATTAACGGGGGACTCGCTCCACCCAATCAACCAATCAACGATTTTGTAACTCGCGCAACTGCTCGACCAATTGGCGCTCTTTGGGTGAAAGGGACGTGGGCAGTTCTACGCTAATCTCCGCGTAGAGATCGCCCTGCTCGCTCTGCTTCTTCATCCCCGGCATCCCCAACCCCCGCAGCCGAAACCGTTTGCCGCTCTGTGTGCCGCCGGGAATGGTCAGCACGACGGGGCGTTCCAGAGTGGGAACCTGGACTTCGCCGCCCAACAGGGCCGTGTAAAGGTCCACAGACACAGTCACGTAGAGATCATTCTTCTCCTGATTTTTCTCCTGGCGGAAGCGGGCGTGGGGCTGGACGCGCACCCGCAGCAGCACATCCCCGGCGCGTACGCGAGTGCCGCTCTGAATGCCCGCGGGGATGGAGACTTCGATGCGCTGCCCATCGGGAAGCTGTATCATACGGGACGTGCCGTGGAAAGCCTCCTCCAGCGTAATTTCCGTCTCGGCTTCGGTCTGGCGGGGCTGGCGCGGGTTGAAGTTGCCAAAGGGCGTGCCCTGGCCCGCACCCGGTCGCCCGCCGCCCTGACCGCTAAAGAGTGTCTCGAAGAAATCGGAAAACCCACCGCCTCCGCCTCCGCCGCCAGCCCTGCCAAAACCGCCAAACATCCGCTCGAACTCCTCCGGCGAAATGTTGCGAGAGCCGCCGCTACCGCCGAAGCCCCGGGCAAAATCGTTGGGGTTTACCCCGGCCTTCTCGTACTGCTCCCACTGCGCGCCAAACTGGTCATACTTTCCCCGCTTGTCCGCGTCGGAGAGAACTTCGTAGGCTTCGTTGATCTCTTTGAAACGGCGCTCGGCGTCGGTGTTGCCGGGGTTCAGGTCCGGGTGATTCTTCCGCGCCAACTGGCGGAAGGCTTTTTTGATGGCCTTCTCGTCGGCGTTGCGCGCCACGCCCAAAATCCGGTAATAGTCCTTGACTTCCATTTTCACGCTCCTTCAGCAGCAGAACCGCTGCTGATCATCACCCGGGCCGGGCGCAAAAGTTGATCGTCGGCGGTGTAGCCCGTGCGCACAACCAGCGCCACCCGGTCGGCGGGCGTTTTTTCGCTCACAATTTGCCCGGCGGCTTCGTGCAACGCGGGGTCGAAGGCTTCGCCCACTGGCTGCTGGGGTTGTACCCCGTGGCGACGCAACGTATCCAAAAAGGCGTCGCGGGTGGCAACGAGATTGCCCCGGAACGCGGCATCCCCATCCGGACCCGCGTTCTGATCCCAATAGATAATCGCCAGTTCCAAATGATCGGCCAGGGGGAGCATATCCCGCAGCACAGCCAGCCGCTTTTCGTCGGCTTCCCGGCCCAGCCGCTGTTCCAGCCGGGCGCGGTAGCTGCTGGTCTCGACGCGCAACTGGGCCAACTCCTCCTGGAGGCCGGCAACCAGCGCCAACGCGTCGTCCCGCTCCTGGCTCACCTGCTCGAGCTGCCGGTTGGCAACGCCCAACTGATCCTGAAAATCCATGGCGCTTTTGATCTGCTGGCGCAAAACCTCTTGGGTTGCCTCCACTTGGGCCTTTGCCTCTTCCAATGTTTTCTGCAACGACTGGAAGGCATCGGACAACTGGTGATAGTCTTCCAGAGTGGGCTGGCCTGCGCCGCCCCGCCCGTTGCCTCTGGCCTGCTGGGTGGGCTGGGCCGGGCGGTAGCGGCGGCCAAAGGGGTCCATATAATTCATTCCTTGCGCCTCCTGGCGGGATCGACATCTTTGCGCTTGTAACGCAAGCTGTCAGCTTGCGTTACGAACTTCAGGTGTCAGTCTACCGCAAAAGCGTCTGTGCTGCATATCCATTGCATTAGAAAAGTGTGTGACCGGTGGGGCGGACTGTCAGTCCGCCCTACGCTAGATCACACCCTTGCGGCGCAGTTCTGCGATCTCCTCTGCGCCCAACCCCAACTTCTCGCGCAGTACCTCCTCTGTCTGCTCGCCCAAATGGGGCGGCGCCCGGTGAATGGCAGCCGGCGTTCCGCTCATTTTGATCACTGGCCCCACCAGGGAAATCTCATCGCCTGTGGAATCTACCACCTGTTGCACCATCTGCCGGGCCTGGGCCTGGGGATTGGAGAGGGCTGTGGGCACGTCGGCCACTGGCCCGCAGGGAACGTCCACATCCAGCAGACGGTCGATCCATTCCTGGGTGGGCCGCAGCCGAAAGGTATCAGCGAGCAGCGGAACCAGCGCGTCCCGGTTCACCACCCGGCCCGGGTTGGTGGCGAAGCGAGGATCGTCGGCCAGATGCTCGACGGCCATTGCCCCGCACAGAGCGCGGAATTGGCTGTCGTTGCCCACAGCCAGCATCAGATGGCCGTCGGCGCTGGCAAAGGTCTGGTAGGGGACGATTGTGCCGTGGGCGTTGCCGTAACGCTGGGGCGGTTGGCCGGAGATGAGATAGTTGCTGGCAACATTCGCCAGCCAGCCCAGTTGAGCGTCGTAGAGGGCGATATCGATCTGCTGGCCCTGGCCTGTGCGCTGGCGGTGGTGCAGGGCGACCAGAATGGCGATGACCGCAAACAGCCCCGCGCTCACATCCACAATCGCCACGCCCACTTTGAAGGGCTGCCCGCCGTCCCCGTCCTCCGTCGGCCCGGTGATGCTCATCAGCCCGCCCTGGGCCTGAATGACTGTATCGTAGCCAGGACGGTCTCTGTAGGGTCCGGTCTGCCCGTAGCCGGTGATGGAGCAGTAGATCAGCCCCGGATTGCTCGCCCGCAGCGCTTCGTAGCCCAGCCCCAGACCCTCCATCACCCCCACCTTGAAGTTCTCGATCAGCACATCGGCCTGGGCCGCCAACCGGCGCAGGATAACCCGCCCTTCCTCGCTCTTCAGGTTGAGGGTGATGCTGCGTTTGTTGCGGTTGACGCTGAGAAAGTAAGCGCTCTGCCCGTGCGCCGTAAAGGGCGGCCCCCACTGGCGGGTGTCGTCGCCGCGGCCCGGCTGCTCCACTTTGATGATCTCCGCGCCAAAATCGCCCAGAACCATTGTTCCATAGGGGCCGGCCAGAACCCGTGACAGGTCCAGAACGGTCAGGTCGGCCAATGCTTTGTCCATTGTGGCAAGCCTTTCTATGGGAGGAGCTACTCATACCCTCGACTGATTCCGGGAATAGACCGGAAACTGATCGGGTCGTACTCATTGGCTCCGGTCTATTCCCGGAATCGGGCTGAGGAGTCCCTGTTGGGAAAAATTGAGTTGTTGATTGTCATGTGTGGTACAGTAGGGTTGGCTCTTTGCCAATTAGTATACCAGAGGCTCCGTAGCAGTACGGAAGCGACATTTCAGCAACGGTAACTGTTCAGGCTGAACAGTGAGCGCTGATTGAGTAGCGAAGCGTATCGAAATCAAGCGAACGG
>JACQGT010000644.1 GCA_016199425.1 Chloroflexota bacterium | reverse complement strand
CAACAGGTGGAGCAGGCCGGAGCCTTTGTCCACCCCCGCGGCTGTGCCTTCGATGAGCAGGGCATGGGTGCGGGTCATCAGCATTGTGGGGCCGAACTGTTCCTGGAGAATCGGTGTCAGGTCCGGCTCGGCGCTGGCGTCGTTGACAGAGATGAACTTCAGCGGCGGGCGGTCGCTGGCTGCCAGCAGCTCGCTCAACGACGGCTGGATGCACCGGGGCGTTCCGAACCAGTGGTCGTAGACCTCCGGCTGCCACACTTCCCGGTTCTGGTAGAGAGTCGTCGTGCCGTCGCCGTTGCTAAAATAGAAGACGGTCACCCGGCCTGTGGCATCGGCCCAGGCCGCCACGGCACGGGCCACATCCAGGGGCATATCGGCTTCGTAGAAAATTGCGCCGGAAACCGGATCGCCCACCACCGCGCCCTGGGTGGTGACGACGGGCGTGGTGATCCCCAGCAGGGGCGTCTGGGTGCGCACAAAGTCCAATGTACGCCCGGTGGCAATGGTGACAGGCACGCCCGACGCCTGCACCGCGGCAATGGCCTGGCGCACCCGGGGGCTATAGCCACCCTGGAATTCTTTTTCCAGAATAGTGCCGTCCAGGTCCAAGACGACGAGATCGTATAAGGGTGGTTTCACGGGAATGGGTTCCGGTTTGGGTGGGATGGGTGTGATGTCTTAGAAACGTGAAACGTGAGACGTGAAACGTGAAACGTGAGACGTGAAACGTGAGATCAGCGAATTTTCTCACGTTTCACGCCTCATTTCGCGTCTACGCGCAGGTGAAGTCGCGTAGGGGCGCTGCTTGCTGCGCACGTCTGTGGGCGCAGCAAGCAGCGCCCCTACGGGTTCGTCATTAGAACTCGATAGTCACCATCCGCACGTGGCCGCTGTAATCCTGGCGCAGTCCCACAAATTGGGGATGGGGACGCATCTCCTCAGCCAACCGTTTCACAGCCTCGCCCTGCTCGTGGCCGATCTCCAGCAGCACAAGACCGTTCGGTTTCAGATGGCTGCGCACCTCCCCCAACAGGCGCTGGATCACATCCAGCCCTTTGTCGCCGGCGGTCAACGCCAGTTGAGGCTCGTACTCCCGAATCTCTGGCTGCAAATCCGTGTACTCGGCGTCGGTGACGTAGGGCAGGTTGGCGACGATGACATCCGCCGGTTCGGGCAGGGCCGCCAGCAGGTCGCTGTTCAGAAAAGCGAGACGGGCATTGGGGGCCAGACGGCAGCCATTTTCACGGGCCACGGCCAGGGCATCCGTGCTGATGTCCAGCCCGTAGATGCGGGTGTTGGGCGCATGGACCGCTGTGGTCACGGCGATAGCCCCGCTGCCCGTGCCTACATCGGCCACCACAAATGTGCGTTTGGCATCGGCCTGCACGTGGGCCAGCAGGAAATCGACGAGCATTTCGGTTTCGGGGCGAGGGATCAACACCCGCTCGTCCACGGCGAAATCCAGCCCGTAGAATTCTTTGCGCCCCAGCAAATAGGCCACCGGCTCCCGGCGGATGCGCCGGGCCACCAGGTCGGTGAAGGCTGCGGCCTGATCCACAGTCAGCGGGTGGTCGTGATGGGCAAAGAGCCATGTGCGGTCTGCACCCAGCACATGCGCCAGCAGAACCTGAGCATCCAGCCGGGGATTTTCGCAGCCGGCTCCGTTCAACCGTTGGCTGGCCGAAACCAGCGCCCGGCCCACCGGCGTCTCTGGCGTCAGGCTCCATGCGATCTGTAGGTGAAGGATGGGTGGCTTGGATTGAGCTTGTCGAAATCCGCCATAACCATTCGTCGCCAGGCCACTCTCATTGTTCTTCGGTTGAGGGCGGAGACGGGTTTGCGTCATCAGTGGGCTGGTGAAAGTTTGTGGAATCATTTTGGCCGCAGTTTTTGGCGATTCAGCGCCGTTGAGTTGGGCCAGGAGGGGGTTTCCGTTTTCCCGTCGTTGGGAGCGTGGAAACGCAAGAGAACGAACTGCCGGTCGAACGTTGACCTGCAAAATAGTCAAGAGAGGTCTCCTTTAACTGTCTGAAACGTGCTACCTATCTCGTCAAAAAACAGTGCGACGCCGTTGTCAGCCACTGCCACTCCATCTCTTCGGATCGCCCTTGATTCGATGCACAGGTAGCAACATTGGGAAAAATGGATTGGTTCCGTCCAGCGCTCCGACGAACAACAACCGTCAGATTGGGTTGGACAATCCCAGTATACAACTCCTTTGGGGGGCGCAATAGGAAGTTTCCTACATTTCTGCCCTGAAAAATAGGACACGGATAACAGAATTTACGGATTTGTTTTTTCGTCCCCCGTGGCGCACGGCAGCGCAACTGATACCTGTTCACTGATAACTGCTGACTGATAACTGCTCACTACTCGCCGATCTGTTGCAGCCGCTCGGCCTGGTCCTGGGTGGCAAGCTCCTGGATAAATTCGTCCAGATCGCCCTGCAGAACGCTGTCCAGCCGGTAGACGGTCAGGTTGATGCGGTGGTCCGTCACCCGGCTTTGGGGGAAGTTGTAGGTGCGTATCTTCTCACTGCGGTCGCCGGAACCGATCTGGCTCTTGCGGGCCGAGCCAGTCT
>JACQGT010000645.1 GCA_016199425.1 Chloroflexota bacterium | reverse complement strand
CGTATTGCGTATTGCATAAGGTGGCATAGCCACAAAAAGTCTCCCGCAGAGGCGCAGAGGAAAAGCGCAACTAACGCATGTGACGGCGAAAAGATCGACGTCACATGCGTTAGTTGTCGCCGGGGAACGACGCAGGACACCGCTCAACCGGCGCTCACTGATCCGATCTGCACACGACAGCTTGTGGCTATGCCACCTTATGCAATACGGACTACTCCAACGCCGGGTTTGGATTGCGCAGCCGGGCCAAGTACGTCGTGCGCGGCGCGGTGTTCAATTCCGTCAGCAGTCCGTAGTTGAGGGGTGACGCCTTCAACTGGGCCACCCGGCTGTCCGGGTCGTTCTGGTCGCCAAAGACAATCGCCCGCGTCGGGCAGACCGACTGGCAGGCCGTGACCACATCCCCATCGGCCAACTCCCGCCCTTCCAACTTTGCGCTGATGCGGGCCGCACTGATGCGCTGCACACAATAGGTACACTTCTCCATCACGCCCCGGCTGCGCACCGTCACCTGCGGGTTGCGCTGCAGCGCCAGGCTTTCACTCTCCAAATCGGTATATTGCAGGAAATTGAAGCGGCGCACTTTGTAGGGGCAGTTGTTGGAGCAGTAGCGGGTGCCCACGCAGCGGTTGTAGACCATCACATTCAGCCCGTCGGCGTCGTGGAGCGTCGCCGCCACGGGACAGACCACCTCGCAGGGCGCGTGCTCGCAGTGCATACACATCACCGGCTGATGCAGCGCCGCGGGGTTGGTCAGATCGCCCTGGAAGTAGCTATCCACCCGAATCCAGTGCATCTCCCGCCCCTTCGCCACCTCTTCCTTGCCCACAATCGGGATGTTATTTTCGGCCTGGCAGGCCACCACACAGGCGTTGCAGCCGATACAGGCGTTCAGGTCCACGGCCATCCCCCAGGCCGTCGCGTACTCCACTCGGGGGTAGAGAGAAATCTCTTCGGCGTGACCGCCCATCTCGGCCACGAAATGGGGGTTTTCGGCGTACCCGGCCACTGTCCCCTCGCGGACCAGCGCCCGCCCCTCCATACTGTGATGGTGCTGGGTGCTGGCGAGAGTGTAACCCGAACGCAGCTTGCGCAGGCTGGCCCCGCTGCCAAACCAGAGTGCGTCCGCCGTGCGCAGGGCATAGGCGTTGAAGCCCGCCCCGATTGCAACCCGCCCGCCGTGGCTGTGGCCGTGGCCCAAATGGAGGGTGATTGCGTCTGGGCAGTGGCCGGGCATCAGCCAGACCGGCCCCTCCAGCGTGCGCCCGGCGTAGGCGATCTCCACCCAATCCCCGTTCGCCAGCCCCAGCCCCTCGGCGGCCAGGGGGCTGATCAGCACCGCGTTCTCCCACGTCAATTTTGTCAACGGTTTGGGCAGCTCTTGCAGCCAGCCGTTGTTGGCAAAGCGGCCATCCCACAGCGTCGGGTCGGCCCGGAAGTTGATTTCCAGCCCCGGGCCGGGCGCGGACAGCAGGGGAAGCCCGGCCAGGTCAAGCTGCACATCCAGCGTCAGTGGCGGCAAAGCGCTCCCCGCCACCACCCCGTCGTGGAGGGAGGTACGCCAGAAATCCTCGAAATCGTCGTCGCCGTGGGTCGTCTGCCAGTGGTTTTTGACCAGTTCGTGGGCGCTGGCCGGTTCGTCGTGGAGGAGGGCGTCCAGCAATTCGTGGATGTCGTGGCTATCGTAGAGGGGCGCAATGAGGGGCTGCTGAATCGTAACCGTCCCGTCGAAAGCCCGCACGTCCCCCCACGTCTCCAGAAAGTGGGATTCGGCTACGTGCCAGTCGCATAGGGCTGCGGTTTCGTCGGCGTAGAGACTCCAATGAACGCTCATCCCCACCTGGGCCAGCCCACCGGCAAAGTCCACATCCGCCGGGCTGGCGAAGGCCGGGTTGCCCCCCACAATCAGCAGCAACTCCACTTCCCCGGCTGCCATTGCCGCCACTAGCCCGGCCAGGGATGCGTCCTGGGCTTCTGGGTTGGCCGCCACCGGTTCGGTGTAGACGACCGTCTGGCGGGCGTTGCCCAGACGGGCGTTGAGGGCGTGGGCCAGGGCGTGGACTTCCGGCGGCTGGTGATCGCCGACCACCACCAGGCCGCTGCCCGGATGCGCCTGCAAATCCGCGGCCACTGCCTCCACCCAGCGGGCGGGAATGTGCGGGTTCTCCGGGCCGGGGGGAACGTCCAGCCCGATCTGGCGGGCCAGGGCCTGGGCAACCTGGCCGATCTCTCCGGCGCGCAAAGGCAGCCGGTGATCCGCGGCCGCGCCGGTGAGGGTGGGTGTACTCTCCACTGCGTAGAGCCGGCGGTGTCCTGAGCTTGTCGAAGGGTTGCGGGGAACGCTCTCCGCGCTATCGGCCCGTCGCCCGGCGCTGAAGTCACGGGCGTAGCGCACCCGGCCCGGCGCGTTTTCGAGAAAGTCCCCGTCCAGACTGAGGATGACCTGGGCCTGATCGAAGCGGTAGAGGGTCTCCAGCGGCCTGCCAAAGGCCAGGGCCGCGCCGGCGTAGACCGCGTCCCGGTTGACCGGTTCGTATTGATGCCAGATCGCATCAGGAAAAGCCCCAGCGATCTGCTGAAGTTGGGCGAAGAGGGTGGGCGACGTGACCGTTTCGGTGAGGATACGCAGCCCCGCGCCGCCTGCGGGCAGCGCGGCCACCCCCGCGCGTAGGGCCGCCAGGAGGCTGGGCCAGTCGCTGCTTTCTCCCTGCCGGGTGACGCCTTTGGCCCGGTCCGGGTCGTAGAGGGTGAGAATCGACGCCTGGGCAAAAGCGTCGGTCGCGCCCAGGCTGGCCGGGTGGTCCGGGTTGCCCTCCACTTTCGTGGGGCGGTTGGCGTGGCTCTGCACCAGCAGGCCCATCCCGTAGCCGCCCAGGGGCATGGCCGTGGCGAAGAAGAGGGACGCGTCCGCCCCACCCTCTTCCGGCGCGGTGACATACGGGACGATCTTCTCGGCGGGGGGGCTGGCGCAGGCAGAGAGACCGGCCAGGGCCAGGGACGCGCCCATCAGTTGCAGAAAGCGGCGGCGGCTCATCTGTGGCTGCCACTCGGAGGCCTGGCGGGGGAACTCCCGGTGCAGAAACTCCTGAAAACCCGGCGTCTCGGCCAACTCTTCCAGACTGCGCCAGTAGTCCCGGCCCCGGCTAGCCGCCAACCGCTGCTGGATTTGGGAGAGAGTGAGGGGGAGGGCGGTCATTGGGAATGAATGGTGAATGGTGAATGGTGAATTACGAATTGTGAATGGCGAGTGGTGACTACCTGTGGCAGACAGAACAATCCGCCAGACGTGCGCTTTCGATGCCGTACTCGGACACCAGTTGCGGGCCCAGGACGCTCTGCTCGATGGGTGGCTGGTAGCCCATTGTAAAGACGGCCTGCCGGGGGCGGATGTAGGCCGCCGGGTTGCGGTGACAGTCGAGACACCAGATCATCTGTAGGGATTCGGCTTTGGCGACTACCGGCATACGGTCGATGCGCCCGTGACAGCTTTCACAGCCGATGCCCTGGCGCACGTGGATGGCGTGGTTGAAATAGACGTAATCGGCCAGGTCATGCACCCGCACCCACGCCAGGGGCTGGTCGTTCTCCAGGCTGGCGCGCACGGGCTGCAACGCGTCAGATTCCACCGCCACCTGGGCGTGACAGCCCATACAGCTTTCGGTGGGGGGAACGCCCGCGCTGTTGCTGGTCTCGACGGCCGTGTGGCAGTAGCGGCAGTCCAGCCCCAGATCGCCCACGTGCTGGGCGTGGCTGTAGGGCACAGGTTGGGCCACGGCCACGCCCACGCCCGTCACGTAGGGGGAATGGACGAAGTGATAGCCAAAGCCCGCGCCGGCGATGAGCAGGGCAAGCGCGCCGATGAGGGAGGCTTTGGCGATGGTATTGGCCGCCGGGCCGAAGAGCTGGGACATAAGGCGCTGGGGGGTGGAGCTACGGCTTCGGGCAAAGGGATGGACGCATTATCAGCTATTTTGGCTTGGCTGGCAAGGCGCAAACTTTCGCTTCCGTTTGTGTGGTTTCTATGCAGGATAACGCACGGGAGAGGGGGTTTGGATTCACGGGGGTGTTTTCAATGATCGTTTTCATTGCTTCCTCTTTTGGGTTGCGCACGTTACGCAATCATTCAGACCTGCCAGGTTTCGGAAAACCTGGCAGGTCTGGGCCAATCGCCCCCCTACGCCGGCCCCCCAAATTCGTTGTTCACCGCCTGCACCAGCGCCCGCATATAGGCAATCGAATAGGCCACGCCCACCCGATGCCCTCCCAACAACGCCGGGATGTGATCGGGAATGATGCAGCCGTCGAACTTCACTTCCCGCAGGGCCCGCATCACCTGGTGCATGTCCTGATAGCCGTTGTCGATGAGGGTCTCTACCCACGGCTCCGGCATGGGATTGGAGACGTTGCGGAAGTGGACTTTGAAGAGCTGCCCCTTCGACCCGAAGTGGCGGATGGCGTCCACCACACCCACGCCCATCCCTGCTTCGCCTCCTTCCAGCCAGCAGCCCACGCACAGGCAGACGCCGATGTTGAGGCTGTCCGCGATCTCCATCGCCTTTTTGTAGCCCGCGAAGTTGCCGAACATACAGCGGGGAATGCCGCCCAGGGGATAGACGGGCGGATCGTCCGGGTGGACGCCGATAAAGACGCCGGCCTCTTCGGCCACCGGCACAATCTCCCGCATCAGGTGCGCGTAATTGTCCCACAATTCTTCTTCCGTATACAGCCGTCCGTGGGTCAGCTCGCCGGAGTAGGTTTTGTCGCCCCAGCGCCCCACCGCGTTTGCGATGTCCAGCATACGCGCGTCCATCCCGCCCCGCCCTTCGGCGCGACCGGAAGACCAGATGCCGTTGCCCATATGGGCGTAGGTGTTGTAGTAAATCCCCGCCGCGCCCAAATTGCGGATGAACCGCTTGAACTCCTCCACTTTGGCGTCCCGGCCGGGCAGGTTGAGGGTGATCTCCGGCACGTTGTGGACGCCCAGATTGGTTACCCGGTAGATCTTCAGGCCGAAGTCGCCAAAGCGTTTGACCAGATGTTTGTAGAAATCGAGGGTGTGCTGCTGCGGATCTCTGACGCCCACCATCGCCCACTCCACGCCGAGCTGCTGGAAGAATTGCAGGTCTTCGTCGCTGGCGTCGGCGCCGGTCTGGATGGCGATTTGGATGCCCTCCGCGCTGGAATAGTAGCCCGGCACGGCGCGCATGGGGATTTGGTCAGTTTTGGTGCTCATTGGGGGGTGTTCTCCGTTGGTGAATGGATCGGTGCGGAGAAGTATACAATCCGATCTTCTGGGAGTCAACGAACCCAAAACCAGCCTCAGGCGTCTACCCAACGCCCGCATCCGTTGGGTTCTTGCAGCAACAGTACACTCAACTCGTGCGGCGAGAGAGACAGGCTGGGCAGGTGCAGGTTAGGTGATTTCTGTGGAGATGTGATAGGCCGTGGATGGTGTTCGTGGCCGGGTCGCTGTCAAAGCGGTGTTCAATGCAATTGAAATAATTGATGTCGTTGGCGTTGTAGCGACGGAAAACGGCATAGGCGATGTGGTCAGCCAATTGGATAAGGCGAGACGCTTTGGAATCCACAAAAAGGGGTACTTCGCAGATATTCCTAAGTTGGCTTCCCCAAGTATTGCCTGAACGTCTAAAGCTAATCGCCAGTTCTTGGAGACTAGTTTCGTGGACGCTTTTATCGAGAACAATAAGACCTCTTGAGTTCGGCGTGATTCTCCCCAAGAAGTGATTAAAACGGCTGCTCACATCTTCAAAGGCAATATGAACGGGGTCTTGTGCTAGGTAGGATGCCTTATGAACTGCGCAGGCAAAGGTAACAATGTCAGGATTGGCCTCTTGCAGGGTCAGAAGCACATCTTTGATGATGTTTACCCGGCTCAATCTTCCAGGAATCTCATCCCAGGGCTTTTCTCTGCCGCCGAAGATGGCCGACGCGTGAAACTCAACGCTTGATGGACTTTCCGGGGCGATCCGTTCTGCAAGCTGTTCTATTTTGTAGGACAACCAGCGAAGGCTATTTTCTGGCACGCATAAACCGCCCAGCACAAAGTATTCTTCGCTTGGGTTGATAACTGAACCAGAGTCGTCAAGATACAAAATGTACAATTTGACACTCTCCAGGGGGTAGTTATGAAGAACCCCTTAGAGGTCGCCTCTAAGGGGTTCTTCTATGGGCCAGACTGAGTTTTCACTCAAGCGAACCGCCAGTAATGCGGCCCTTCCAACCAGTGACAGCCGGGCGAGGCTTTTCCTCAACGAACCGCTTGGTATGCAGCCCTCCCAACTGATTTGAAGTGTAGCACGCAGTCGCTTGTCTGTCAATCAGGAAAATAGGCAAAAACCGGTTTAGGGCTGCGTCGTACCGGAGAAATCAACTCCCCCGGCGCATACTCGCTGCCCGCCGGTAATTGGCGTCCAGTTCGTCGGCCAGGGCCAGGAGCGCGGCGATGCGCCGGGCGCTGTGGGTGAACGTTTCCACTTCCGCCAGGTGCAGGGGACGGCCCAGCAGCGCCGCCTCTCGGTAGCTGAGCCATTTCTTCAGGACGGGATAGCCGCCGAGGGTGTATTCCCAGACGGCCGCGGGTACGCCCCGCCAGCACGCGGAATCGTTGAGATAGACATCCAGCACCGGTTCGCCCGCCGCGTCCAGTCGCTCCTCCACCCGCCCGCGAGCGGGCATCACCACACCGCCCCGCCCGCCGTAGCCCCAGCCCGCGCTGACCGCCAGATCCGGCTGATTTCCCGCAAAGTCGAAGACCGCCACACTCCGCAGATCGGGCCGGTGATCGCCCCGGGTAACGCCGTTCACTGGCTGCTCCGGGTCCAGGAGCGCGGCGACGGTGCGCCCCAGTGCGGCGGAGGCGGCCAGGGCGTCGCCTTCCGCGGGGAGAGGCAGCCGGGGCCAGTCCTGGCGCAGACCGCCGCTGTTTTCCAGCCGGTAGGCTGGCGCGTGGAGGACGGCCAGGGCGTGATAGAAAAGGGCAGGCCCATCGCCGCCCACCCGTTCCAGATAGCGCCGGGCCGCCGGGCTGAGATTTTCGTGGCGGGCCTGGAAAAGCTGGCCGGGGTCGTCGTCGTAGAGGTAGAGGGGGAAGTAACTCGACAACCCATTGCCCAAATTATCGGCGAGCATTCGCACAACCATTCCCCGGTCAAACTCTTGCGTTGGAATTCTTTGCCGGGCTTCAAGCCAGATGTTTTCGTCGTGAATGTGTGGAAAATAATCTTCCCGCGCCCGGTCAAGAAGTCCTGTGTTTCCTTGCCAGAATAGCCAACGCACATCGAAGGGGCGGTAGCAGTAGCGAACAATTTCACCGCTTCTGCCCCGGCGCAGATTTTCGTTGCGAACAGCCTCGGCGTTGTACGTGGCTGTGCTCGTCACCAATTCCGGCGCAAACCGGGTCATTTCGGCGTGGCTGATGGCCGGGTTGAAGTATTGGGCCATCCGTTCTTCCAGCCGTTGCCGGTCGATCTCCACCAGCCCGGCATCCCGGCTGGTCTTTACCCCCGGAAAGGATTGGGGGAACAACTCCGGCAGCTTCGGCCAGGAGAGGTAATCGGCGGCCAGAATGCGGGGGACGAGAGGATAGCCCAATTCGACATTTGGCTGCAAAAGGGTATACTGTTGCGCAGAACCCCCTTCCTCGCTTTCCTGGCGCAATTGAGCCAGTTTGCCAACCCCCCACAGTTCCCGGTAGAGCGCACGGTTCACATCCGTGCGGTTTCCGCTGCGCACAAGCGTTGCAATCGCCGTCCCCACCTGAATGCCTTCCCGGTTGAAGGGCGTGGAAAAGATGCTGGGGTCCGGTCTGCCCTCCGGCGTCGTCTTGCCCGTGCGGTATTTGTCCCCGTTCAGGCTATCGATTGTCACGCTGTCAAAAGCGGCCAGATAGCGCTCCCGCATCCCCGTATGGCTCAGACCGTCCAGCCAGGAGTAGTTGGAGATAAAGCAGACGACGCCCCGGCCGGTCATCTCCACAATGCGCCGTTCGGCCATGCGGAAGAAACGCACGTAGAGGTCGTTGAGTCCCTGGCCCTGGGGTGGCGGCGCTTGCTCCGTGCGCCGGTAGGCGTCCACCAGCCCCCGCTCCTCGTCCATCGCCAGCCCGGCATAGCCGCTGTAGGGCGGGTTGCCCAGGACGACGAGAATCTGGCTCTCCTGCTTGACCCCCAACGCGGCCTCGTACTCCTGGGCCAGAATGTTCTGGCTGAGGGTGGGCTGGATGTCCGGGTCCCAGCCGGTGAGCGCGTTGGTCAGGTAGACGCCGGCCCGCTGGTCTGTCCGCAGAGGCGCGCGCATCTCCCCGGCCAGGAGCATCCCGATCTGCAAATGGGCCACCACAAAGGGCGCGGGCAGAATCTCGAAGCCAAAGAGCCGGGTGCGCACAGCCTCGGCGGTCTGCTGGCCGGCCAGAGCGGGGCCGTTGCGCTGGCTCAGCCGCCGGTAGATCAGACGCATGACGCTGACCAGATAGGCCCCGGTGCCGCAGCAGGGGTCCAGCACAGTCACCCGGGGGTCGGCCAGCCCGTCGGCGATGCCCAGCTCCTCGCGCAGCGCCCTGTCCACCCGGGCCGTCATATAGTCCACCACTTCCGGCGGGGTGTACCAGACGCCCAACTGGCGGCGCAGTTCCGGGTCGAAGGCTTGCAAAAAGGGTTCGTAGAAGTATTGGACGGCGTTGGCCGTTTCGCCGTCACCGCTCTCGTCCCCCACCCGGCCAAAGACGGCGAAGAACGCGCCCCGCTCCACCCGGTTGAGCGCGGCTGCGGTCCACAGCAGCACCTCTTCGATCTTCAGCGGGTTCAGACGCGAGGGCGCGGTGAATTGCTCGAAGAGTAGCCGCACCGCAGGCACGTTCAGGTGGCGGGTGTGCCGCCAGAGGTCAAAGGCGTCGGTCCGGCTGGGGTTCTCCTCGCGCCAGAGCACCCAGGCCGAAAAGAGGCCGTAGAAAAGGGTCTGCACCAGCGAGGAGCGGAAGAAGGCTTCGCCCTGCTCCTCCCGGAAGTGGATGCCCAGGGCTTCTTCCAGTTGGGTACGGATACGCTGTAAGGTGGGCTGGTGGATGGCGTCGCTCTCCAGCCGGGCCCGGGCTTCCCGGGCGTAGGAAGCCAGAATGGCGGCCACTTCCTGGGGCGTGCGCAAGGGGGCGTGGCGACGCATCACCCGCATCAGATATTCCAGCAGGGCGGGCGCGTGGCTCTGGGCTAATAGGCGGGGGTTCTGGGCGGCCTGCCAGAAGGCGGCTTCGCTCTCGGCCAGCCGGTACTCCTCCTCCAGCCGGGGCTGGCCGTCGTCGCCCAGCGTCACCAGCAAAAAACAGTAGTAGTTCGTGACCAGCACCAGCCGGTAATGCAGCAGATAGCCGCGCACCTGCTGGCTGTGGGCGATGGCGCGCACGTCCGCGCTGGTGGGCTTGGCTTCCACAACGCCGTGTTGGGGGCGGGCGTCGTCGGGCTGGTCCGCGGCGTAGAGGCCCAGATCGGGAATCCCCGCGCCGCTGTTGGCCGGGTGGATGACCGCGTGGACACGAGGCGCGGCCAGTTGCTCACCCGCGGCGTTGAAAAGCATCTGCAAATAGCCGTAGCGGGAGGTCTCCGCCACCGCGCTGGGGCGGTCCGCGGCCAGGTGGCGCAGATAGGCTTCAAGTGCGGCGGTGAAGTCGGGGATGCGTTGGGGCATTGGGTAGTAGTTCTTTGCTTGGGTGGGAGAATAGGGCGAATCGTCTGGTGAGGTAATTGTAGCGCAATGTGAACGTTGTTGGCAATGGCTTACAAGAGGTGGGGTCTATTTCAGATTGGGGGCGCGAATTTTCTGATTCCGG
>JACQGT010000654.1 GCA_016199425.1 Chloroflexota bacterium | reverse complement strand
TTGGCTTTTTGCAGTAGAGTGCAGTAGAGTCAAGCGTGAATTCGCCACGCTGCCCGCAAAAAAGAAAACGCGTTGCGCCCGATTTGACAGACGCACGTGCCGCGCCTATACTTGCCAGTGATAGTTCAACGAGCGTTGAACTATCACAAGGAGAATCGTGATGATCACTTTGCATGCAACAGCCGCAGACCTGGACAGACTGGCCCGTCACCTGAAGGTGCTGGCCGAACCCAACCGCCTGCGCATAGTCGATCTGCTCATGCAGGGCGTGCAGTGCAACTGCGAGCTGGGCGACGCGTTGAACATGGCGCCCAACTTGATTTCCCACCACCTGCGCATCCTGCGCGAGATGGGGCTGGTGGAAGTCGAGCGGGACGCGGTCGATGCGCGCTGGATCTACTATTCGATCAACCGGTCGCTGTTGGCGCAGTTGGCGCAGACCTTCGGCGCTTTTTTTGATCCTACGCGCATCCAGGATCGTCACCCCGCCTGTGGCCCCCAGGGATCGCTCGTGTACGCCGACAGGACATTGGAAGCAGTCTGTTAGTTTTTTTGTCGTATAGTTCAACGGGGATTGAATCAATGGATTTGGAGGATCTATCTTATGTCTGAACTTGCACGAACCCAAACCCCGGCGCAAAGCCTGAGCAAAAAACTCTCGTTCCTCGACCGCTACCTGACGTTGTGGATCTTCCTGGCCATGGCGGTGGGGGTGGGGATTGGCTTTGCCTTCCCTGAGGGAGTGAAGCGTTTCAACGCGGCGGTCTCCGTGGGGACAACCAATCTCCCGATTGCGATTGGGCTGATCTTAATGATGTACCCACCCTTTGCCAAAGTGAAGTACGAGGAGTTGGGGGATGTCTTCCGCAACAAAAGGGCGCTGACGCTCTCGCTGCTTCAGAACTGGGTGATTGGTCCGGCGCTGATGTTTGTGCTGGCAATACTTTTCCTGCGCGGCTACCCGGAATACATGGCCGGGCTGATACTGATTGGTCTGGCGCGTTGCATTGCCATGGTGATTGTGTGGAATGAACTGGCGCACGGCGACACCGAATACGCCGCCGGGCTGGTGGCCTTCAACAGTGTCTTCCAGGTGTTGTTCTACAGCGTGTACGCCTGGGTTTTCATTACTGTTCTGCCGCCCCTCTTTGGGCTGAAAGGCGCGGTGGTAGAGATTACCATCGGCGAAATTGCCCGCAGTGTGTTCATCTACCTGGGCATTCCGTTCCTGGCCGGTTTTCTCACCCGCTTTGCGCTGGCGCGGATGAAGGGCAAGGAGTGGTATCACAAGGAATTCGTCCCCAAAATCAGCCCCCTGACGCTGATTGCCCTGCTCTTCACGATTGTGGTCATGTTCAGCCTGAAGGGCGAGTTGATCGTCAGTATCCCGTTGGATGTAGTGCGCATCGCGATTCCGCTGGTTCTCTACTTTGTGCTGATGTTCCTGGTCAGCTTCTATATGGGACACCGCATCGGCGCCGACTACAGCAAGACCACGACCCTCTCCTTCACCGCGGCCAGCAACAATTTTGAGCTGGCGATTGCCGTGGCCGTGGCGGTCTTTGGCATCAACAGCGGCGCGGCCTTCGCCGCCGTGATTGGTCCGCTGGTGGAAGTGCCGGTGATGATCGGGCTGGTGAGTGTGGCGTTCTTCCTCCAGCGCCGGTACTTTGGGCATGAGTTGCAGCCTGCTCCCGCCCATGTGGTGGAGGCGGCAGGGGAAATCTGCCCGCCTTCGGTGATGGCGGATCGATAGAGTAAACTCGGAGACCGACCCTTCGCCCAAGGGATCGACCCGAACACAGAGCGTCCGCGGAGTGTTCCCACGCGGAGCGATGGGAACAAGCAAAGCAAATCCGCAAATTCTGGTATCCGTGTTCTTTGGAAGGACGACACCGGACAACCGACAGATTCCCGTGTATTATCGCCATTGGATGAATGGGAGCGTTTGGCCCAGCATACGCGGAAGTAAAGGCGAAACTGACCGCGAAACCCCGGCGTTAGATAGGCTGCGGGCGTAGCAAGCAGCGCCCCTACTCAATTTTGCGGAAAAAGGAGAAGCAACCGTGCAGCACAATAGATTACAAAATGTGGGCACTCGTCTGGTGTGGCTTTTGCTGGCTGGGCTTGTCCTCTCTGCCTGTCATGGCTTCCGCTCTCCGTCTCAGTTTGAGCGTCCTGCAAAAGTAGGTGCCAACCCACCCATCGAATTGACACTGGCCCCGACGTATACGCCCACTGTCGAGCCGCAACCAACTGTTCTGCCCACAGAGACGCCGACAGCCGCGCCCACAGAGATACCTACGGCCACGCCTACGGAGGTGGCCGCATCTGCACCCGTCGCAGAGCAACCCGCAACGACGGCAACCGCCACGCCTCGCCCCACCCGCGCCCGGCCCACGGCCACATCCACACCCAAACCGACGCCGATTGTCGTCATCCCCAACGGCTTCACAAAGCAGACAGACAGTGTGCGGGGGTATTCTCTGGCGTTACCCCGGGGCTATACGACGCTTGACCTGCGCAGCGCCCAATTCCGCAACCTGGCCAACGCGGTGGGCATGGGCGATCGCATGACTGCGCTGAACGAATTTCTCGACTCCCCTGCGGGTCAGATTGTTGGCATTCTGGCTGCATCCGATCTGGCCGGAATGATCTTTGGCGGGCTGCCCACCATTGCCCAGGTGATGGTGGTGGATGCGGTCGGGGCCAACCAGGAGACCGCCCAGATATCGGTGGAGGGCCTGCTCTCGGGTCAGGGCGGCTTTCTGAGCAATCCGGTCATCGAGAAAATGGAGAGCGTCACCATCAACAATCTGCCCGGCGTGCGCGCCAGCGTGACCGGCAACCTGGCCGGGGCCAACCGGCCTATGGCGGGCAAAGTGGTAGGGTTGTTGGCGAACGAGAAGTTCTACGTGCTGATCCAATTGACCGAAGCCAGCAAACGCACGGCCAAAGAGCCGATTTTTGACCAGATCATCGGCACCTTCCGCCCGGAGTAGGTATCAAACCAGAAGAAAACAAAAAGAGGACCCGACAATTGTCGGGTCCTCTTCATTTCAATCAACTGGGCAAACGCTCAAGCTGATTGCTCCAGGTCTTAGACCTTTGACACGCCAGCGGCGGACGGACCTTTGGGCCCCTGCTCGACACTGAACTCAACGCGGTCGCCCTCGGCGAGGCTACGGAAACCCTCGGCGACGATTGCGGAATGGTGGACAAAGACATCCTTGGCACCCGAATCGGGGGCAATGAAGCCAAAGCCCTTCTGATCATTGAACCACTTGACAGTTCCCAGTTCGCGGTCACTCATTGTTGGAAAACTCCTTTTCCATGTACTAAAACTACGACGAACAATTGATGATACAAAATGGTTGTCCCAACAACGACAGCAAAACCGCCCGGATGTAAGTCCGAGCGGCATTCGTGCTTACTCGTGTAAGAACTTACAACATCTTGCAAAATCAGTGTAGTATAAAGTACAGCGTATGTCAAGTGCAAAAAAGGAGAAAAATTGCTATGGCTGGAATTCCCGGTTGGAGTGGTCGTCTGTACGAAGACTTCACGGTTGGGGACGTCTACGAGCACCCCTTGGGGCGTACAGTCCTGGCCGCGGACAACGTCTGGTTTACCCTGCTGACAGTCAACCCCAATTCCATCCACTTTGACGCGCACCTGGCCAGCCAGACCGAATGGGGCAGGCCGCTGGTGGACAGCACTTTTACTCTGGCGCTGGTCACGGGGCTGTCGGTCAGCGACATCTCCCAGAACGGCGTCAACCTGGGCTGGGACGAGGTGCGCCTGCCCGCGCCGGTCTACGAAGGGGACACGATTTACGCGCAGAGCGAAGTGATCGCTCTGCGCGCCTCGAAGAGCCGCCCCCAGCAGGGGCTGGTGACGGTGAAAAGCATCGGCTTCAACCAGGACGGGGTGGTGGTGATCGAGTTCAAGCGCACGATTTTGGTACACAAGCGGGGTCACGCGCCGGCGCGCACGCGCCCGGTGGTGCAGAAATGAAGCTCTCGTCGCCTTCCTCGTGCCCACGCTCCGGCGTGGGCACTCTCCCCGGACGCTCCGCGTCCACAACGCTGCACACCGACCAACCGCACCGGCGCAGAGCGCCGCAAAGACGTTCCCAGGCAGAGCGATGGGAACGAGAGAAAAGTCCCCGGCGCTTTCCGCAGTTGCCGGGGACTTTGCGTTGAGCTACACCGGCATCGTGCGACCGGTCTTCTTTCGTCCGTAATCCGCCCATTCTTTGTTGGGAGCGCCCATCATCCGCACGCCCAGAACGTCGATGGAGAAGTCGACGCGCTGCTCCATCGTCATGCCAGGATCGGCCCAGCTCGAATAGAAGGCGATGCCCCGCGCATCAAGGGCGGCCTTTAT
>JACQGT010000665.1 GCA_016199425.1 Chloroflexota bacterium | reverse complement strand
GGCTACGCCTCGGCCCTGGCCTGGGAGTTTTTCCTGATTGTGGTTGGCTTTACGGTGATCCAGTTCTACATCTCCAACCGCTGGGTCTATTACGAGGAGGGCAGATAACCGATGCAAGCCGGCACCCGCCTCAACCAGCCCGTCTCGTCTGTCGCTGTGCAGAAGTCCAGCCTCTTTGCCTCGCGCAAATTCTGGGGGCAGGTCTGGCTGGTCGTTCTGCAAATCCTGATGACCCTCCTGCTGATAACCTTTCTGGTTCCCACTTTTTGGATGATCTCCTCCTCTCTGAAGGCGTCTACCGAAGTTTTCACCCATCCCATCCAATGGCTGCCCAACGATCCCCAATGGAAAAACTACGCCAAAGCCTTTGCTCTGCTGCCCCTGGCAACATTTATCAAGAACACGCTGATTATCGTCGTCTTTGCGGTACTGGGCACGGTCATTTCTTCGGCGATGGTGGCCTACTCCTTTGCGCGCATCCGCTGGCCGGGGCGCAATTTCTGGTTTGGCCTGCTCCTGGCGACGATGATGCTGCCCGATGTGGTGACGCTCGTGCCTCGCTTTATCCTCTTCAAAAACCTGAAGTGGCTGGACACCTTCCTGCCGCTGATCGTCCCCTATTGGGGGGGCATCGGCGCAATTTATGTCTTTCTCATGCGCCAATTCTTTCTGGGGATTCCGATGGAGCTGGAGGACGCCGCCGAGATCGACGGAGCCAGCCGTCTGCGGGTACTGGTGCAAATTCTGCTGCCCCTCTCCAAGCCGGTGATTGCCACAGTGGCGGTCTTCGCTCTGCTCCAGCACTACAACGACTATATGAACCCGCTCATCTACATCCGCTCCATCGAGAAGTGGCCGATGGCGTTGGGGCTGCAAGCCTACAACAGCTCCTACGTGCAGAATTGGGAGATCGTCTTTGCCGCCAGCACAGTGATGCTCATCCCGATTGTGCTGGTCTTTCTGGTGGCCCAGCGCTATTTTGTGCAGGGGATTGCCATGACGGGGTTTGGGGGACGGTAAGGGCGTGTTGCGTATTGCATAGGTTGGCGACGCCACAAGCCAGAGTTGGTCGGCGAAACGTGAAACGTGAGATCAGTGGCGTTGGTTCACGTTTCACGAGTCACGTTTCTTTTTTGGAGGGAACGCAGATCGAATCCGCAAATTCCGTCATCCATGTTCTTCATTGATCAGCCGCGCCGACGGTTGATTCTGTGGGAAATGTGGCGTAGAATGGGGGCAGAACGAGAATTGTACTGAACGAAAAGGTGGCAATGGGATGACCCTCGACGATCTGCTGTTTGATATACATGTACTGGAATACGAACTGCAATCCTTTGAACGTCGCTTCGGTGTGCTTTCAGAGATGTTTTACGATGCCTGGTCCCAAGGCGAGGAACCGGCTGACAGCAGTTGGGTACTCTCCTGGGCGGCCTGGGCCGGGGCTTATGAGTCCTGGCGCGATTACAGACAGGAATATGCGCAGGCGGTGAAAAGGCTCAGCCCTGACGTAAAGTCTTTGACCGATACCATCGAAATCACAGCCCGACATGAACGTATTCCCGTCACTGCATGACTATCAGGCGTTCATTTATACGATTCAGGATCAGTTCACGAGCGTCAGCTTTTCAACGCTCACTCTCGTTCAACGCGGTGTCAGTATCGTCGAACTGACTGGGGAACTTCACTTTGCCAGCCGACATAAGCTCATCATTTATGAGCGGCTGCGATGGCGTGACGGTCAATTGACACTCCTTGTGTACGGTTACGAAGTTTGGCTCGACACTGAGAAGCTCTACTGGTACGACGCCCAGCCCCACCCCCACATTCCCGAACTCGCCAGCACCCATCCTCACCACAAGCACGTGCCGCCCGATATCAAACACAACCGCGTGCCTGCGCCCGGCCTATCCTTCACTGCGCCCAATCTACCTTTCTTGATTCAGGAAATTGAAGCACTCGCCGGCGCAAGCTGTCAGCTTGCGTTGCGCATCATCCCACCATCTCATCATCCCAGGATTTTCATCCATGCGCATCCTCTACATCGACATCGACGCTCTACGCCCGGACCACCTCTCCTGCTACGGCTACCACCGCCAGACCTCGCCCCACATCGACCGGTTGGCCGTGGAAGGGGTGCGCTTCACCAATTTCTACGCCACCGACACCCCCTGTCTGCCCAGCCGCACCGCCCTCTTTACAGGGATGTTCGGCATCCACTCGGGTGTAGTCAACCACGGCGGGGAATTCGCGGACCCGGCCATTCAGGGGGAGAACCGCCGCTTTCGCAGCGACCTGGCCCAGAATGCCCTGGGCAGCGTCCTGCGCCGGGCCGGCTACCACACGGCCAGCATCAGCCCCTTTCCCAACCGCCATTCGGCCTATCAGGTGGTCTACGGCTTCAGCGAGACCTACGACACGGGCAAGGGCGGTCTGGAAAATGGCGACGAGATGTACCCGCCCGCCCAACGCTGGCTGGAAGCCAACGGCCAACGGGACAATTGGTTTCTCCACGTCAACTTTTGGGACCCCCACACCCCCTACGACCACCCGGAAGCCTACGGCAATCCCTTCACCGATGAACCCATCGACCCCTGGATCACCCAGGAGGTGATTGACCGGCAGCGGGCCAGCTTTGGTCCCCACAGCGCCACAGAAGTGTCCGGCGAGAGCGACCAACTGCCGCCCCGCTGGCGTATGGGTGTGGGATCCATCCACACAGTGGCCGACGCCAAAACCCACATAGACGGCTACGACACGGGCATCCACTACGCCGATCACTTCGTGGGCAAACTCATCGACGACCTGAAACGGCTGGGCATCTACGACGAAACCGCGATTATTGTCAGCGCGGATCACGGCGAGAACCAGGGCGAACTGAACGTCTGGGGCGACCACCAGACCGCGGACTATATCTGCAACCGGGTGCCGCTGATTGTGCGCTGGCCAGGGATCACCGACGCCCACGCGGGGGAGGAGCGCCACGCCCTCCACTACAATCTGGACCTGAGCGCTACGCTGGCCGATCTGCTGGACGGGGAGCAGCCCGTCAGTTGGGATGGAGTCAGCTTTTCCCCTTCCTTTGCCAACGCTGATACAGGCCGTGATTATCTGGTGTTGAGCCAGGGCGCGTGGAGCTGCCAGCGCAGCGTGCGTTGGGACAGGTGGCTGCTCATCCGCACCTATCACACAGGGATGAAGGAGTTCCCGGCCTATATGCTTTTTGACGTAGAGAAGGACCCCCACGAGACGACGAACCTGGCCGCCTCCCGGCCCGATCTGGTGGGCCACGGCCTGCTCCTGCTGGACCGGTGGATGGGCGAGCAGATGGGGCGTAGCCAACGGGGCGACCCCTTCTGGGGGGTGATGGCCGAGGGCGGGCCGCTCCACGCCAACCAGACCCATCCCCAGTGGATGGCCTATGTGGAGCGTCTGCGCCGTACAGGGCGGAGTCACCACGCGGCGCGGCTGGAGGCCTTTGGGGGGAAGCCGCTGACGAGTGGGCTGGGAGGAGAGTAATAAAACATCCTTTCGCCTTGCGACGCGACCCTCCCTATGCTATCCTTTGACAGGCTCAAGACAGAGCCTGGCGCCAGCCTGCGGGCCGGGACCGTCCTGCGTCAACACACCCACATCGCCGCCAGTAGGACGGTCTGCTCACCCGCATTGTCTGCCAGAGAAGAGAAGTTGCCTTTCCATGTTCACCTTCGACCAACTGATGAGCGGTGAAGGGACAAATAGACGCGTGTCAGACCAGCTTCTTGCCAGGGATGCAACCACTGACCCTGCATACGTACACGGCTACAGCGCAGACGAGGAAAGGCGGCTGTTGGCCCAGGCCAACAG
>JACQGT010000664.1 GCA_016199425.1 Chloroflexota bacterium | reverse complement strand
GATGCCGGTCAGCCGATTTTCGTAGTCGTAGGTGAAGGTGTAGACCACACCCCCAATCGTGCGGCTGGTCTGGTTGCCAACGGCGTCGTAGCCGTAGCTGTTGTTGTAGGCCGCGGTGACGGCGTGGGGTTTGCCGCTGCCATAGGTGTAGCTGTTCCCGGCATAGCTGGTCAGGTTGCCGATGGCGTTGTAGGCGTAGGTGTGGTTGTAGGGCCCTGTGCCTGTGGCGGTAGGCCGTGCAGCCGCTGTCGCCCGTGAAGGCTGCTCCCGTAGGCGCCGCTGCCGCTCACCCCCGCTCATCTGCCCCACGCTGTTGTAGGTGTAGCTCACCGTTTCGTCCTGCTGACCGGCGTTGCCGCCGGGGTAGCGGGTGGTGAGGGACTGGTCTGCCTCGTTGTAGCCGTAGTCAAAGCGGAAAGTACCCCCGCCTGTGCCCGGTACCACCCATTTCTGCTTCCTGTCCGCTGCTTTGTTCAAACGGGCAGGCGCTTTGACAGTGGAACGAGTGTGCTATAATAGACAGGACTTTTGCCTTAGAGCACACGTCTAAATCTTTCCTCACTCTGCTGACCTTCAAATACCCACACCAAACCCACCCACACAAGGACACCCAAAGATGAAACTCTCGATTCTCTCTTACTCCTTTCGGGGATTGCTCAACGCGGGCCAGATGGACCTCTTCGGCTATCTGGAAAGCTGTAAATATCGCTACCACTTGAACGCCGCCGACATTTGGAGCGGCTTCTTCCCCAGCACGGAGGATGACTATCTGGGCAAAGTCACAGAGGCGCTGGTCAGCCGGGAGCTGGAACTGGCCGATCTGTGTGTGGACCAGGCCCACGTCTGGGACGCGGACGCGGCGGTGCGGGAGCGCAACGGCGAACGGGCCTGGGCTTTTCTGCAGGCGGCGGTGAAGCTGAATGCCCGCTTTGTGCGCATCGACGCCGGCAGCCGCAACGAAAGCTGGACGCCGGAGGAGTTCGATTTTATCGTTAAGCGCTACCAGGAGTACGCCCAGTTTGCCTATGACAACGGCTTCACAGTGGGCATCGAAAACCACTGGGGGCCAGAAAAGAAGTGGGAGAACCTGAAAGCCGTCTACCAGGCGGTGGACCACCCCGGCTTTGGCGTCTCCTGTCACATCGGCGGCTGGGCCGGCACGCCCGAGGAAGTGGACGAAGCCGACCGGCTGGTTGCGCCCTGGGTCAGCCACACGCACATCGCCTGGAACATCTGTGAAGGGCCGCTGGAGGCAAAGCTCAAGAATTTGTGGGATGTGGGGTATGACGGCTACTACAGCGTGGAACATCACAGCGCCGCACACGAATATTCGAATGTGGCGATTCAGTTGGCGCAGGTGCAGAATGTGTTGGAGATGTTGCGGGCTGGGCAATAGTCAATGGCCCTCAACGCAACCATCTACACCCTGACCGTCCAACTGGGGCTTTCATTGCCTGGTTACGGAACATCGCTTTGCCGCCTGAAAAACTCTCTTTGACAGGCGCGTGCAGGGACGGTAGACTGATGCAATCTTTGTCAAAAAACCAGGACACGGATTGACACAGATGCAAAAGATTTTCACGGATTCAAATCAGCGCAATCTGCGTTTCCTTCTTCCCCCCACCACAGGAGACTTCCCCCCATGACACGACTCAACCGGGCCATCGAACTGCTGGAAATGGAGCAGCCCATCTACTACACCGGCGGTCACACCGGCCACATCCTCACACCCGCCCAGGGCAAAATCGACGCCGGCACCTGGGCCGACTATATCAATGTGGGCATGGAGCACGGCTGCTTTGATATGACCGGGCTGGCCGCCTATTTGCAGGGGCTGATCGACGGCGGGCCGACCCGCAGCGGCCACCGCATGCCCACTGTCATCGTCGAAGCGCCGGTGGAAGGCACGACCGCCGAAATGGTGCGCTACAACGCCTGGCAATTCCGCCAGATTCTGGCCCGGGGCGCGCACGGCATTCTGCTCTGCCAGGCCGAATCCGCAGCAGCCGTGCAGGCTTTTGTGGAAGCCTGCCGCTACCCGGTCAACCGCCTGGGTGTGGGTGCGGGGTTGGGCGAAGGACGGCGGGGCGTCGGCTCCGAACCGACCGCCGCGGCCGCGTGGGGGATGGGCCGGGACGAATATCTGGCCAAAGCCGACCCCTGGCCGCTGAACCCGGGTGGCGAGCTGCTCCTAGGGTTGAAGATCGAGTCTGCGGCGGCCATCCCCCACATCGAAGAGATTCTGAGCGTGCCGGGCATTGGCTTTGCCGAGATGGGGCCGGGCGACCTGAGCCTCTCCCTGGGCTATCGCAGCCTGCCCCGTCCCTTCCCGCCGGAGATGGAAGAGGTGCGCCAGCGGGTGCGAGCGGCCTGCCACGCTAACGGCATCGCCTTCCTGGAAGGGGCCACGCCGGAGACAATCGGCGCGGTCATTGACGAGGGCGCGCTGGTCATCAGCGGCGGACGGGAAGACATAGCCAGAATCGGCCGCGCCCATTCCCAACGGACAATGCCGGTCTAAATTCAGGCCGAAACAGATATTTTAACGCAGAGATGCAGAGACACAGAGGGAAAAGGGAAAAAGTGTTCCTTTGCTCCTTTGCCTTTTTGTGTTAAAAAATCCGTGTCAATCCTGACAATCCGTGTGAATCCGTGTCCTTCTTTTCTTTGCAGAGGAGAAACAGATGAAATTCGGCGCATCGGTCTGGCCCTTCCACCGCGACCCGGCCTACGACGACGGCATCCGGCGCATCGCGGCGATGGGGATGAAAGCAGTGGAGTTGATCGCCTGGGATCGGGCGACGCTGGACAGCTACTACACGCCCCAAACCATCGCCCATCTACGTCTGCTTCTGGACGATCTGGGGCTGGAACTCTCGGAATTTGTCTCTACGCCCAGGGGCATGGCCCACCCGGACCCGGGCAAGCGGGATCAGGCCGTGGACCACTTCAAGCGGCTGGTGGACGTGGCCCTGGCGCTGGGCACGGTTCTGGTCAACTCGGTAGCCCCCTACCCCTTCGACATCCTCTACCCGCCGATGATGCAGAAGCACGTCTACCAGGAATGGACGATTGACCTGGACCCATCCCTGGACTGGGGGCAGAACTGGGCGGATTTTGTGGATGTGGTGCGCCGCTGCTGTGATGTATGCGAGGAGCGGGGCGTGCGCTGGGCGCTGGAATCCCACCCCTACCGCTGGATGCGCAACACCGCGTCTATGCAGCGGCTCATCGAACACGTGGGATCGCCCGCGCTGGGCATGAACTACGACCCCAGCCACCTCTTCCCAATGGGCGAAATGCCCCAGGTGGTGATCTACGAGTTGGGCGAGCGCATCTTCCACACCCACTTTTCCGACAACGACGGCACCAGCAACGCGCACTGGCGACCCGGCAAAGGCAAAATCGACTGGCGCTCTGTCCTCCAGGCGTTGCAGGCGGTAGGCTACGACGGCGTCATCTCCATCGAACTGGAAGATGTGCCCGGCTCCGGCCTGCGCGCCGACAACTCCACGCCCGCGCTGGACCGGGAGACCGCCCTGGCGCGCGACTATCTGGCCGCGCTTTGCGTCGAGTTGGGAATTGGGGTTGAGGGATAAATGGCTACCATTCAAACGATCCAATTGGTGAAACGCTTCAACGACGCGCTCAACGCCCGCAATGTGGACGGGATGATGGCGTTGATGCACCCAGCGTGCATCTTTGAGAACACCTATCCGCCGCCGGATGGGGCACGTTATGTCGGTCAGGCTGCCGTGCGCGGGTTTTGGCTCGCTTTCTTTGCCGGGAGCAGCCAGGCCACCATTGAAATCGAAGAGATCGCGGCCTGGGAGGATCGCTGTGTCATGCGCTGGATTTACCGCTGGACCAACCCACAGGCAGAAAACGGCCACATGCGCGGCGTAGACCTCTACACTGTAGCCGATGGGCTGATCAGCGAGAAACTTTCGTATGTAAAAGGATAGTGGGTGACAGTGCGTCCGCTCACGCTTGCAACACCCCACAACTCCAACGCCCTCCTCCTGCTGCTCCACGGCTTCACCGGCAGCGGCGCAAGTTGGGCTGACCAGACGGCCTTCTTCCGCGCCGCCGGGTTGCGCGTCCACGCACCGGACCTGCCCGGCCACGGCGCAAATCTGCCCACCGATCCCGCTGACTACACGATAGAGACTGCTGCTAGACAACTGGCCGCTCTGCTGGAAGGGGAAAACACCGGCCCGGTTCACTTGCTGGGATATTCAATGGGCGGGCGGCTGGCCCT
>JACQGT010000663.1 GCA_016199425.1 Chloroflexota bacterium | reverse complement strand
GCTGGCGATGGCTTCCAGGTTGGCCAGCCCCTCTTCGCTCTCGATCTGGCAGATAATTGTGGTGTTGCGGTTGGATTCGGCCAGAAAGTCCGGCGGGCTGACTGTCTGATAGCCGGTGAGCGCACCGCCCAGGGCCACGCCCCGATCCCCCAGCGGCGCATATTTGGCGCAAGCGACGATCTCCTTTGCCTGCGCGCCCGTCTTCACATTGGGCACCATCACCCCCAGCGCACCCGCGTCCAGGCAGCGGGCGATGAAGTGATACTGCACCTGTGGCACCCGCACGAGGGGGGCAATCTCCGTGGCCTGCAACCAGGCCACCAGGCGCGCCACGTCCTGGGCGGTGAAGGGGGAATGTTCCATATCGATCAGCACAAAGTCCAGGTCGGCTGTCGCCAGCATTTGGGCCACGCCGTGGGTGGCAAATTCCATCAGCATATGGCCGACCGCGATTTTGCCCTCGGCCAGGACGCGTTGGGCACGATTTGGTTTCATAGGTCTACCTTTCAGGGGGTGGGTGGGGGATGATGAGATAATGGGATAATGGGGGGATGCTATGTGGTCTGCTCCCAGCGTTGGCGTAGCTGCGCCAGCTTGGCCTGGAAGCCGGACCGGGCCAGCACCTCCCGGTTGACAGGCCAGCGGGGGATGTCGCCGCGCAGAACGGCCAGCGCATTTTCGCAGGCCAGCACGCCGTTCAGCTCGTATAGCTCGTCGGTCCAGGCCAGGGCGTGGGGCGAGAGGATGACATTCTCCATCTGCGCCAGGGGATGGCTGGAATCCAGCGGCTCCTCCTCGAAAACGTCCAGCCCGGCCCCGGCGATCTGCCCGGCCTGCAACGCCGCGGTCAAATCGGCCTGGACGACAATCGGCCCCCGGGCGGTGTTGATCAGATAGGCCGTGGGCTTCATCAACGCCAGCCGCTCAGCGTTGACAATCCCCTGCGTCTCCACCGTCAGCGGGCAGTTGACCGTCACAAAGTCCGACTCCCGGAAGACCGTCTCTAAATCCACCAATTCCACGCCCAGGGCAGCGGCCCGCTCCGGGCTGGTATAGGGGTCATAGGCGATGCGCCGCCCCAAATCAAAAGGCACCAGCAAGCGGAACATCTCGCCGCCGATATTGCCCACGCCCACTGAGCCGAGGGTCTTGCCTGTCAAGCCCAGGCCAAAGGTTTGCGCTTTCAGATCCCAGCGGCCTGTGCGCACAATGCGGTCTTTGGCGGGCAGCTTTTTCGCCAACGCCAGCAGAAGGGTGACAATCGCTTCGGCCACCGGTCGGCGCACCGCGTCCACAGTGATAGCCAGCAGCACGTCGTTGGCCGTGAGGCTGGCGGTGTCGATGCGGTCGTAGCCCACGCCCCAGCGGGCGACAACCGCCAGCCGGTCGCTGCCGGTGAAGGAGTCGGCGCGAAAGTGGGAGGCCAATACAATCACCGCGTCGCAGTCGGCGATGGCCGCCGGGGAAACCGCCTGGTCATCGGGGGAATCGTAATAGTCCCAGGTGATGTGGGGCAGCGGGCCGAGGATGCGTTCCAGCACAGGCTCCAGCGCACCCGGTGCGCCGGTTTTGAAGTCGGACGAAACGCCGATGTGAAAAGGTGTGGTCACAGATTTGTTCTCCCTTTGATTACGAATGCAGCAACTCCGTACAATGCCATTCGTCATAGGCCATCAGCAGCTTCTCCACCCGTTCCCACCAGAGCGCGGGTGGGCGTCCCTTCCGATAACCGCCGACAAAAGTAAAGAGCGTGCGGATAATCGACTCCCGATAGTCTAACAGACAGTCGTCCCAGGTGTAATTCTCCACACCCCAAGCCGATAGCCCGGCGTGATAACGACGCAACAGTGCCATTTCCCAGCGGGCGCGCAGGTCGGGATACCAGTGTGCTGCCATGAAATAGGCCAGATCATCGCTCCCCATTTGCACCCGCCAGGCATCCCAATCGATCATCTGTACACGCTGGCTGCTGTTGCGTGGATAGAGAAAGTTGCCGGCGTGGGCGTCCCGATGGACGAGCGTCAAACCAGCGCCTGCCAACGTTCGCTCCTTTCGGCGCGGCGGCCACCCGGAGCAGACCCGCTCCAGAATGGCTCGACGTTCGACGGACAGTCTGTCACCCTGCACGTCTACAAAATCGGAAAGGTTCTTCTGAGCATCGGTGATCAGGCGTTCAACACTGGCGCGGGTAGGTAGACCGCTCAAATCGTCCAGACGCGGATGTTCCCACCAGAAGGCGTGCAAGCGGGCCAGCCCCTCAACAATTTGTTGGCAGTGTAACGCGGTGGGTGGCAGGGGGCGTTCGCCTGGCACGTGAGAATCGCTCAAATCCTCCAGCAACAGAAAGGCACGCAGACTCTCCGGATGGTATCCAGAGCCATAACAGACTACAAAGGGCAGAGAGGATGTGGGGGTTGTCTCCGCCATCTGTGGCGCAACCCGGCTGTAAAACTCAACTTCCTTCGGACCTAACTCCGGGTGTTCTTGGGAGAGCTTCACAAAAAGGCGAACAGGCATGTGCGCGGGCGCATCCGCTGAGTAGCCCAGAGCAAGCCACACATGCGTCGCCACATAGGACGACGTCACAGCCATCTGCTCCACTGCGGTCACCGCGCCCTGGAGCAGACGGCCGTGGCTGCGCAACGTCTCGGTCAACCAATCGGCTGTGAGTTGAGTCGGGTCCGTGGGTATGAAACTCATTCTTTGCGCCAGATCAGAGGATTCTCCAATCAGAACTGAGTGTCAAGAATTGCGTTCAGCGCCCGACGCACAGGCGGATATTCCCCACTGGGCCAGAGCCAGGCCAGATCGATCCAGAAGCCGGGGACGGCTACGCTGCGCAGAATGCCCGCGTCGCCGGGTGGGCTGGGCCGAAAGCGGCCATTGTGTAAATGATAGAATTCCGATCCGGCCGGGCCGTATGGGTCGATCAGCCAATACTCGTCCACACCGGTCCGCTCGTAGGCGCGCAGTTTTCCCCCCCGGTCGTTCTGGGCTGTGCTGGCCGAGAGAATTTCGATGATAAAATCCGGCGCGCCCAGGACGCCTTTCTCCCCGACAATGTGGAGACGTTCTTCTTGTATAAAGAAGATATCCGGCTCTGGGGCATAGAAGAGTTCCAACTCCACCGCTGTGCGGGAACCGAAGACTTCGCCCAGCTCCCGTTCCTCGACAAAATCGGCCAGCAACCGGAATAGAAAGCCCTGCAAGCGTTCGTGAATTACCAGCGGCGGAGAAGGCATAATCATCACTCCATCAATGAGTTCGGCTTTGCGGTCTTCCGGCGCGTCGCGGAAAAAGTCCGCGGCGGTCATCCGTTCCATCACTTCGACACGGGATAGCATTTGCATGGCTCTATCGTCCTGGTTTTAGAACACAGTTTTAGAACACAGATACCAGAATTTACGGATTGGCGCGGCTGGATTATAACACAACCCACGTACACGGTGTACTCATCCCTTCATCCCTTCATCCTGTCATCCCTTCATCTCCACCCCCGCCAGCTGGGCGTAAATTTTCACAATCGCCGCGTCGTCCATGCGCCCCATCCCCTGCGCGGACGCGGCCAGGAAGAGCTGGTGGGCCGCCGCGGCCAGGGGCAGGGCCAGTTTGTTCTCTTTGCCCGCTTCCAGCACAATCCCCAAATCTTTGCCCCAAATGTCAATCGCGCTGCGCGGGGTGTAGTCATTCTCCAGGATGTGCGCACCGCGATTCTGGAACATCCACGAGCCGCCCGCGCTGGCGCAGATGACTTCGTACATCTGGCGGGCGTCGATCCCCTGCTTGACGCCAAAGACGAACGCCTCGCCCATCGCGGCCAGGTGGACACCGGCCAGCAGTTGGTTGATGCTCTTCATCACCGACCCCAGACCGGGCGCGTCGCCCATGCGGTAGACGTTGGCCGCCACTGCGTCGAGCACACCGGCGCATTTGGCGAAAACCTCCGGGCTGCCCGACGCCATCACACTGAGCGCGCCCTCTGCCGAGCGCAGGGGGCCGCCGCTGACCGGCGCGTCCAGCATCTCCAGCCCCAGCGCTGCCAGCCGTTCGGCTGTCTGCCGGGCAAACGTCGGGGCCACTGTGCAGGAGAGCATCACCACACCGCCTTTGGGCATAGCCGTCGCTCCGCCTCCCGCGCCGAACAGCACATCCTCGGCCTGGGCCGCGTTGACAACCATCACCACCAGCACATCCGCGCCGGCTGCGGCCTCGGCCCCCGACGCCGCGGCGTGGCCGCCTGCCTCCACCAGCACCTGCACAGCCGCGGGCGCGATGTCATATCCCTTCACCACAAAGCCGGCGCGCACGAGAGATTGGGCCATGCCCATCCCCATTGCGCCCAGGCCGATCACACCGACAGTTTGTGACACAGTTTTTCTCCTGAAATGGGCTATCTTGATCTGAAAATAAGGACACGGATTGACACGGATGGCACGGATTCACACGGATAAAATCTGCG
>JACQGT010000640.1 GCA_016199425.1 Chloroflexota bacterium | reverse complement strand
GCAGGCGGCGGGCCTCGGCGATGGTACCGGCGGTGTCGTGGGCCAGGGTGGGGCTGACTTCCAGGCTGACGAAGCCGTCCCGCCCGTCGCTCTGGTCGAAGAGGGGGCGCAGAATGTCGGCGGCGGCCTGGATATCGGCCAGGGCTAGATCCTCGTAGATTTCGGTAACCGACTTGCCCGCCTCCACCAGGGGGCGCAGGGCGGCGTCGTAATCGGCGCTGCCGGCAATGGCTTTTTCGAAGATGGACGGATTGGAGGTGACGCCGCGCACGCCCTGGTCCATCAGGCCTTGCAGTTCACCGCTGCGGATGAACGCTCGGCGAATGTAATCGAACCAGACGGACTGGCCGAGGGCGTGCAGTTGGTGCAAACGTTGAATGGACATAATTGATTTCCTTATGCCGTGGCAAGTAGTTTGTGAGCCGAGGCGACGACGGCCTCGGTGGTGATACCGAACTTTTGGTACAGCACGCTGGCCGGGGCGCTGGCGCCGAAGCCGGCCATGCCGACCACCGCGCCGTCCAGACCCACGTAGCGCTCCCAGCCCAGTTTGATGGCCGCTTCCACGGCCACCCGAGCCCGTACCGCCGACGGCAACACGCTTTCCCGGTACTCGGCCGGCTGGCGGTCGAAGAGTTCCCAACTGGGCATGGAGACCACACGCACGCGCACGCCACCCGCTGCCAGTTCCTTGCCTGCCTCCAGGGCAAGCTGCGTCTCCGAGCCGCTGCCGAGCAGAATAACATCGGGATCCCCGGCGTGGGACTGCCAGAGGGTATACGCGCCCTGATGCAGCCCGCTGGCCTGGGCGCCGTTGTCGTCGTGGAGCAGGGGCAGGTTTTGGCGCGAGAGAATCAGTGCGGTTGGCCCGCTGTGATTGAGCAGAGCGGCGCGCCACGCTTCGGCGGTCTCGTGGGCGTCGCCGGGGCGGATGACGGTCAGGTTGGGGATGGCGCGCAGGCTGAGCAGGTGCTCCACCGGCTGGTGGGTGGGGCCGTCTTCGCCCAGGCCGATGCTGTCGTGGGTGAAGACGTAGAGGACGCGGATGCCCATCAGCGCGGCCAGGCGCATGGGCGGGCGCATGTAGTCGGCGAATTGTAGGAAGGTGGCGGAATAGGGAATCAGGCCGCCGTGCAGGGCCATGCCGTTGACGATGGCGCCCATGGCGTGTTCGCGTACGCCGAAGTGCATGTTGTGGCCGCAGTACTGGTCCCAGCCGAAATCGCCATAACCGGTCAGATTCGTCTTGGTGCTGGGCGCCAGGTCGGCCGAACCGCCGGTGAGGGCATGGACACGCTGCGCCAGGGCGTTGAGCGCCTTGCCGGACGCTTCCCGGGAGGCCAGGGGCGGCGTACCGGCGGGGAAGAGGTCAACCAGGCCCACATCCCAATCGGCGGGCAACTCGCCGCTGAGCTGTATGGCAAGTTCGGTTGCCTCGGCGGGGTAGGCCGCGGCGTACGCGGCCATGCCTTCCTGCCAGGCCTGCTCGGTGGCCTGGCCGCGGGCCACAGCCTGGCCCATATGGGTCTTGACCGCGTCGGGCACGTAGAAGGACGGTTGCAGCGGCCAGCCCAGGCTCTCTTTGGCTGCATTGAGGCCGGCCTCGCCCAGGGGTTCGCCGTGTACTTTGGCCGTGCCCTGCTGGGGGCTGCCAAAGCCGATGACCGTCGTGCAGATGATCAGCGACGGGCGCTCGGTCTCGGCCTGGGCGCGGCGGATGGCATCCTCGATGGCGTACAAATCCTGGCCGTCGATGGGGCCGAGCACCTGCCAGCCGTAGGCGTTGAAGCGCTGGGCCACGTTCTCGGTGAAGGCCAGGTCGGTGCTGCCCTCGATCTGGATGTCGTTATCGTCGTAGAGGAAGATCAGCTTGCCTAGACGCAGGGTGCCGGCCAGGCTGGCGGCCTCGCTGGTTACGCCTTCCTGTAAATCGCCGTCGGAGACCAGGGCGTAGGTGTGGTGGTCGATGATCTGGTGGCCGGGCCGGTTGTAGTGGTCGGCCAGCCAGCGTTCGGCCACCGCCATGCCCACGGCGTGGGCGAAGCCCTGGCCCAGGGGACCGGTGGTCACTTCCACGCCGGGGGTCTCGCCGTATTCGGGATGACCCGGCGTCTTGCTGCCCCACTGGCGGAAGTTCTTGAGTTCCTCCAGTGGCAGGTCGTAACCGGTCAGGTGCAGCAGCCCGTACAGCAGCATGGAGGCGTGGCCGGGCGACAGGACGAAGCGGTCGCGGTCCGGCCAGGCGGGGTTGTGGGGGTTGTGCTTCAGGAAGCGGTCCCACAGGGTGTACGCCAGGGGTGCGGCACCCATGGGCGTGCCGGGGTGGCCCGACTTGGCTTTCTGCACGGCGTCGGCCGCCAAAAAGCGCAGGGTGTTGATGCTTAGGTGGTCCAGGTTGGGTTGTTCGCGCATACTACTCTCCTGTGCGTTGGTTGGTTGTGCAGCCTGCACACTCGGACGCAGCAGAGCGACGAAGTCTTACCCAATCAATGATAGGATAGGCGAAATATGGCGGTGTGCGGAGATGGCGGGGTAAGGTTTCGCTATCGTTCGGCGTCTACTATTTTGATGCTTAACACGGGCAGGGCAGGGCAAACTCGTCCGTCGCACGTCTACCGCTCTGATAGCGAGGTGATTTGTGGCGCTTCCTTCAACCAAGACCGACCGCAGCTCCAAAGAGAAAGGGGGCAGCGCTATGCGGCGCGCGTGGCCCAAGTTGGCCGGCCTGGCGGTCTGGCTGACGCTGATCGGCGCGTACTGGTCCTATACGCGGGTGAGTGGTCTTGCACCCTTGCAGATCGCCCAACGCCTGGTGAGCTTCCTGGCGGGCAACCCGCTGGGAGTCTTCATCTATCTGTTGGCGTATCTGCTGCGTCCCCTGCTGTTTTTCCCGGCCACGCTGATGACAATGGCGGGCGGTTACCTCTACGGGCCATTCTTCGGGTTGGTCATCGTACTGATGGCCAGCAACCTCTCATCTATGATGGCCTACCTGGTCGGGCGGCTCTT
This sequence comes from Chloroflexota bacterium, assembly GCA_016199425.1. Taxonomy (GTDB): domain Bacteria; phylum Chloroflexota; class Anaerolineae; order Caldilineales; family Caldilineaceae; genus JACQGT01. The sequence continues at coordinate 3,095 of JACQGT010000640.1, read as the reverse complement.
GGGCGCAGGCACCCTGGATCAATCGGACAAGGCTGGCATCTTGCGGGTGTACGCTGAACGCATGCGCCGCAACAGCTTCGAGACCGTCTTGATGATGCGGTTCATTTTCTTGCCCTATGACCTGGTGAGCTACTTCTCGGGCTTCCTGCAGGTGAAATGGCCGGGCTTCCTGCTGGCGACTGTGCTGGGCAGCATTCCGGGTTCCATTTCCTTTATCTTGTTCGGTGCCTCACTCGAGGGGAACTTCGGTAGCGCCCTCCCGCGCCTGAATCCCTGGGCGCTGGGTGTGGCCGCGCTCATGTTTGTGGTGAGCCTCGGCCTGTCGCGCTGGTTCCGACGGCGTGAGGCCCGACGTGGAACTTTAACTTCGGCAACGCTTCAAGGACCGAACTCACTGGGGGCGTTCGATTCCGGGAATGGACCAGCACCACTCTGTAAGTCAGAAATCAATTGATACATTCCCGGAATCAGAACCCACAAACAACGAGACCGAAGATCAACGGCAAAGGGTAAGAAATCTCCGGACCAGTGCATCTAAGACAGAGAAATTGAACTATCATCCACACGCCAGAAGCGGCGCAGAGTTTCGGGCGGGTCCAAAAGACGATTGTGGGAGAGAGTTATCGTGTCAGTGATCGACGCACCGGTAAAAATAAATACACCGACTGACGGCATCCTCCATGCCAACGGCAGGGCACACCCTGCGCAGCAGACGATCGAAGTGCAACCTTTGGACAAGCACAATCGCAGGCTGATCGCCAATGCCCATCCACCGACATGGCAGAATCCAACAGCCAGCGGGCGTCATAATCTGGTCGTGATCGGCGCCGGCACAGCCGGTCTGATCCGGGCGCTGGGCACGGCCGGTCTGGGCGGCAACGTTGCCCTGATCGAACACCACCTGCTGGGCGGCGACTGCCTCAACTGGGGCTGTGTGCCCTCCAAAACTATCATTCGTTCGGCCAAAACCATCGCTGAACTGCGCAGAGCGGCGGAGATGGGCCAACGAAACCCTCTTTCAATTGACCGAGCAACCGCGCCGGCTGGCGGTGATCGGCGGCGGCCCCATCGGCGCGGAGATGGCGCAGACCTGCGCGCTTTGGCGCGCAGGTGACGGTGTTCATCAAGGACAACCTCTTCCTGCCCAGGAAGGATCGCGATGCTGCGGCAGTGGTGGAGCGAGCGCTGGCGTGGGATGGCGTGCAGTTCATCTGTGGCGCAGCGCTGCAGAAGGTCACAGTGGCGGAGAGCGGCCCTTCGACCCTTCCACAAGCTCAGGATACCACAGGCTCAGGACACCGCAAGACGTCAAAAAAGTCTTTGGCGCATGGCTGCAATGGTCGCGCCGGGCATAAATCGGGCATCCACGGAGGGACCGCCCCTACAAATTGAATACATCTGGGCCATGTCAACGGAAGATACTGATGGTACATAGCCGCCTCATGGAGCGAACCGAGTCCTCCAGGGGAGAAGCGCGTACCATTAGTTTAAATATATTGGGGTGCTGATGGAGCGGCCCGCGGATTCTCGCCACGCGGCCGCGATCAGTGAGAAATCGTGTTAGCTCATGTATGTTGAACAGAAAGGAATGCTATGAAAACGACGATGTTGGTCACTATCTTCTGTTTGTCTCTTGTGCTGTCCGCTTGCGCAGCCGCGTCACCCGCGGCAGTGACAGATAGCACAACTGTAGCCACCGAGGCTGCGCCTGCGGCGACAGCCACCGAAGCCCCGCCTGTGGCGACAGCCACCGAGGCCCCGCCTGCGCCAACGGCCACTGAGGCCGCTCCTACAGCGGTGGTCGCGCCACCGGTTTCTGGCAGCGGCGTTGTGGGGGGAGACCCCACCTTCAACCTGGGCGTCGTGATTTGGCAGGGCTATTGGCTCTCCCGCGACCACTTCGGCCCCTTTGTCATGGCTTCTGGGATGGGCATCCCCTTTGAACCGCCCATGGACATGATCATGGGCGGCGTGCAGATGATTGCGCAGAACCCCAATGATCAGGTGATGATCCCCCAGAATATGCTGCCTCTGCAGGCGGTGTACAGGTCGGGCAGTCCCAAGTTGGTGAACAACCCTATGGACTTTGACCCCATGGATTTCGAGGGCATGCGTCTGGACCCGGCCACGTTTGACACGACGGTGGATGTGCGCGGCCAGGCCGAGACGATGCTGAAGGAGACGCAGTGGGCGCACAACTTCGCCAACGCGCACTTTGGCGAGGTGGACGGTGATTTTGGCGCTCAACAGCGTTTCATCGGTCTTATGGTGAACATGCTGGCGCAAATGCAGGCGCAGTACGCCATGCAGTCGTTGATGGGCGAGGATATGCTCTTCCACAACTCCGACGGCGCGCTCGACTACACCGGTAACTGGGTCATGCTGCACGCATTGGCTGATCTGGCCGTCCTGAGCAAGGGCGAAGTGCAGCCGCGATATATGAACCCGGATATGTATCCCATGTTCGCCAACGGTGCGGCTATGCTCTTCCAGGCATTGGCGGAACGAACGCCTGAATCTGCCCAGGAAGCAGCCGCTGCCATCCGCGCACTCGTCTACCTGGCCTGGTCTGCCGACGATGCGTCCGTGGGCGACAGCGCCCTGGCCAAAGCCGTGGCCATCGCTGACGGGCAATTGCTGGGCCTTGCTGCCGACGATGTGGTGGAGAACGCCGCGGCCCTGGTCGGGCTGATTTCCATCGGCGCCGCTACCGGTGATGTCAATTATCTGGCGGCTGCGGACGAACTCTATCAGAAACTTGCGGCCGACTTTGACCCGTCCTCCGGCGTTTTTCAGTCCAAGAGCGTCTACAGTGTTGATGATGTCGCCTGGCTCATCGGCGGCCTCAACTGGGTGACGCAAAAGGGCAGCGAGGCCATGCGCGGCGACGCCGCCAATCAGCTCACCGCCTTTTACGAAAGCACCCTCAATCTAAGCGGCATGCAGCTTTCAGCGCCTCCGGGCAAAGATGGCGCAATGGCGGGCGACTATGAGAAGAACTTGCCGAGCGAACTGTACTACCACCCGCTCCAGACCCCGCCGCCGCCTATGTCCGGGATGTTGACCGAACCCGCTGCCGAGATCACCTGGGATGG
>JACQGT010000648.1 GCA_016199425.1 Chloroflexota bacterium | reverse complement strand
GACTTCGGCGACGCCTCCCCCTTCCCCACCCACTCCCAAAAAATCGAGTTCTACTCGGACGTTCTGGGGCTGGCCGGGCTGGGGGCGATGCCGATCTACGAAGCGGTGGAGCCGCCGCCGGAGGGCTTTTTCCGCCTGCTCTATGGCCGCCACCCGGTACACACCTTTGCCAAAACCCAGAACACCCCCCTGCTCAGCGAACTCTACCCGGAAAACGAACTCTGGCTGAACGCGGACAAAGCCAGCGAACTGGGCGTGGAGAACGGGGCGTATGTGCGCCTGGAAAACCAGGACGGGGTGATGAGCAGCCCCATCTCAGTCAAGGCGACCCAGCGCATCCGGGGCGACGCCGTCTTTCTGGTTCACGGCTTTGGTCACGACGCTCCAGGGCTGCGCCGGGCCAACGGCAAAGGGGCCAGCGACGCCAAATTGCAGACCCGCTACGCGCTGGACCCCATCAGCGGCGGCGCGGGGATGCGTGTCAATTTTGTGCGCATTGTGAAGGAGGCCTGAGATGACAACCTATGCCTTTTTGTTGGACATCGGACGCTGCATCGGCTGTCAGGCTTGTGTGGCCGCCTGCAAAACGGGCAACGAAGTGCCAGAAGGCAGACAGTACATCCGCATCGTCGAGCAGACCCGGGGCACATTCCCCAATCTGCGTGGCTCCTTCCAGAACCTGCGCTGCTACCACTGCGCCGACGCGGCCTGTGTGACCGTCTGCCCCACGGGTGCGCTCTACAAAGAGGAGGGGCTGACCCGGCTGGACCGGGAGAAGTGCAGCGGCTGCACCTATTGCGTGGACGCCTGCCCCTACGACGTGCCGGTGCTGGCCGACGACGGGCGATCCAGCAAATGCGACGGCTGCGCGGCGGTGGTGAAGGCGGGGGGGACGCCCTGGTGCGTCAAGACCTGCCCCAGCCACGCACTGCTCTACGACGAACGCCCGAAGATTCTGGCCGAGGCCCACAGACGGGCCGCGGCGTTGAAGATGCGCTATCCCAACGCGCAGGTCTACGGCGAGACCGAAGCAGGCGGACTGGGTGTGGTGCTGGTGCTGCCGGACGATCCGATGGCGCTGGGCTTGCCCGCCAACCCGAATGTGCCGCTCTCTCTGACCGCGTGGCAGAAGGCGCTGCAACCAGCCAGCCTGGGACTCACCGGCCTGAGCATCGCCTTTACCGGTCTGGCCGCGGTGATTGCCCGGCGCAACCATTTGCAGGAAGTGCGGACGCTGGAAGCCCGCAACAGTACTGGGCAGCCGACGCCAGAAGCACAGGAAACAAAAGACCAGTGAGAGTGTAGGTGCGGTTTCTAACCGCACAGACTGGTCCACCCCTAAGCGTGCGGTTAGAAACCGCACCTACGGCTAGTCCTGAATCGTGACGAAGAAGGAGAAATAAATGACCACCCAAACCCTACCCCACAAGCGCCAGGTCCTGCGCTATCGCGTCGGCCCCCGCATCATCCACGCGATGCTGGCAAGCTCTTTTGTCCTGCTTCTCGTCACCGGTTTGATGCTGGTGTGGGGACCCCTGGCCCCCTACGCGGCGGGTGGAGGCTCCCGGCTGATCCACCGGATCGGGGCCGTTGTCTTTATGCTGATTCCCGTGGCCTATCTGCTCTTCGACCGGCCCGGGGCCAGGGAACTGCTGTGGGACTCCTTTCACTACGACCGGGACGACTGGAAGTGGCTGAAGCAGGTGTATCGCTACTTTCTGGGCCACGCGGCCGAGATGCCGCCCCAGGGCCGTCTGAACGCGGGCCAGAAGCTGCACCACGCGGGTGTGGTCATCTTTTCGGCGCTGATTGTGGCGTCGGGGCTGCTCCTGTGGGTGGGGAAAGGCTCGTTTACACCCAACGGTCTGGCCCTGGCCGCGATGCTGCACGATGTTTCGATGCTGGTGCTGACTGTGCTGCTGGTGGGCCATCTCTACTTCACATTTGTCTACAACGCTTTGCAGGGAATGGTGAAGGGCTACATCCCGGAGCGGGAGGCCCGGCTGGAACACAGCAAGTGGGTGGATTCCCTGCCGGAGAAAGAGCCGTGGATTGTGGAGGAGGTGGTCGAGAGTCCTGAGTCCGCAGTCCTGAGTCCTGAGTTCTGAGACGAAATGCGGGACGCAGATTTACGCAGAAACAACAGATTTACGCAGATCAAATCCGCAAATTCTGCAATCCGTGTTCTGGTGTTTGTTCGTTATCCCTATCCGTTTTGAAGGAGCTATTCAAATGTCAAAGCGATTTTCCCCTCTTATTTCGATGCTGTTGGTTTTGATGCTGGTGCTTTCCGCCTGTGGCAGCCCGCAACCGGCAGCCGAGCCGGTTATGTCGGCGCCCCTGGCCGCCGAAGCCGTGGCCGCCCCCACCGCAGCGCCGGTGGCTGCGGTGGAGTTGGACCTGACCACCGCGGTCAACGAATTCATCTCCACCATCCCCGACGGCTGGATGGCTGTGGGTTCGGTAGATGCACTGAAGGAGATGATGGCTGCCAGCGGCGTGGTCCTCATCGACGTGCGCGAGGCCAGCGAATACGAAGCGGGCCACATCCCCGGCGCGGTGAACATCCCCCTGCGCAGCCTGGCCCAGAATCTGGACAAAATCCCCACGGACAAGCCGGTCGTCGTCTACTGCGTTTCCGGCAACCGGGCGGGAATGGCCCTCTTTTCTCTGGGGATGCTGGGTTACACGAATGTAAAATCCTTCCCGGCCAGCTACAAAGGCTGGATTGCAGCCAACGAGCCGGTCACGACGGGCGCGCCGGAAGTGATGACTTATCCGGTCCCGGCCATCGATCCGGAACTACTGGCCGTGGTGGACGGCTTCCTCAGCGCCATCGCCGAGGGCTGGTACGCCGTGGGCACAGTCGAGAAGCTGACCGAAGCTACCGACGCGGGCGCGCTGGTGATTGACGTGCGCGAGCCGTCCGAGTTTGCCGAAGGGGCCATCACCGGCGCGGTGAACATCCCCATCCGCACGGTCATCGAAAAGCTGGCCGAGATTCCCCAGGACAAACAGGTGATCCTCTACTGCCGTTCGGGCCACCGGGCCGCGATAACCACCGCCGCGCTCCACACCCTGGGCTATACGAATGTGCGCAGCTTCCCGCCCAGCTATAAGGGCTGGGCCGAAGCTCAGGCAGCTCTTCCCGCGGAGATTGCAGAGGCGCTGGAATCGGACTTCGACGTGAAAGCGGCGGTGGGCGAAAGTCTGGCCGCCATCCCCGAAGGCTGGATGGCCGTCAAATCCGTGGACGCGCTGAAGGAGATGATGGCGGCCAGCGACATCCAACTGATCGACGTGCGGGAAGTGAGCGAGTACGAGGCGGGCCACATCGCCGGCGCGGTGAATATCCCCCTGCGCTCCCTGGCCCAGAATCTGGACAAAATCCCCACGGACAAACCGGTGGTGGTCTACTGCGCCTCGGGCCTCCGGGCCGCGATGGCGACCGCTTCGCTGCACCTGCTGGGGTATACGAATGTAAAAGCCTTCCCGGCCAGCTACAAAGGCTGGAGCGATGCGGGCGAGGCCGTGACCAGCGACCCGGTGGAAGCCGCAACCTACGCGCTGCCGGAGATGAACTCGGAGATGCTGGCCGCGCTGGATGAATTTCTGGTCAACATTGCCGAGGGCTGGTATGCCCTGGGCACGACGGATGTGATGCAGGGGGCGATGGATGCGGGCGCGTTTGTGATCGACGTGCGCGAGCAGTCCGAGTACGCGGCGGGCCACATCCCCGGCGCGGTGAATGTGCCCCTGCGCACGCTGGGCGAGGCCCTGGCCCAGATTCCGATGGACAGGCAGGTGGTGGTCTACTGCCAGTCGGGTCTGCGCGCGGCCTATGCCAACGCCACCCTGCATGTGATGGGATACGACAATACGCGGGCCTTCCCCCCCAGCTTTGCCGGCTGGCAAGCCGCCGGGCTGACGGTGGCGGTCCCGTAACCTCCTCTTTCTCCTCCTTCTGTTGGGCGGGCGGGCGACCCCGGGGTTGGGGTCGCCCGCTCTGTTGTTTCTGAACCTATATTTGCGTATAATGCCGTCAGACATCGTTGTGGAAACAGCGTAAAACCCCAGGGAGGTCAGACGCAAGATGAATTCAGCGAAGAAGATCGAAAAACTCCTTACACAGGCGCTTCTCCACGATGGCGAGATGGACGACGGTCTATACGAATACGAACTTGCAGGCCAAAAGGAGAATATGCGCCGGTCTCTGATTACAGATCAGGACGATTATATCTTTGCCATCACCGAAAACGCGGGATTTGTGGCAATGCTTCTGCTGGAAGCAAACGGCGCTGCGTATATCAACGAGCAGGCGCGGGAACGATTGAAAACACTGTGGCCTGCCCCTGCTTACGACAGCAATTTGAAGCAACTCATCCCATCTATCGCACGCGATTTGCACAGGGGATCGATACCTCTCAACGGAGCCAAAGTTGTGCGATAGCCCGTGAGGAACATTGAGAATGGCTGTAACACTCACAGCGGAAGTCTATCAGGATGAAGTTGCGGTGACTCTGGCGAATGTACTCGCAACAGCCAATCAGCGCGCCAGGGAAATGGGTGTGGATGTGGCGGACAGCCTGCTCACTATTACCCAACGGGTCAAAGATGATGCGATGGTTTGGCGCATCAATTATGGCCCCAAAGACTACATCAATCGACGGGGTGGTGATTTCATTGTAGACGTGGCAGCCAACAGCGGCGAGATTGCACAAGTGCTGTGGGGGCAGTAATCGCAAAGTCACGCCCAATGCTCATCCCTTGGAAAGCCCGCGCCCGCCAACGCAAAGTGGAGAGCTACGCCCTATGATGAACTGCTCATTCTGGTCCTGAAAATAGCACAGCGGGGAGAGGTCTATCGATGAACAGATCTGTACAAATAATCGAGCGGGACGGCAAACCCGAGTGGGCAGTTGTGCCCTATGCGGTGTATATGCAACTGGCCGAAGATGCCGAAATGCTTCAAGACATCCGCGACTACGACTCGGTGAAACTGGCAATCGAGCAGAGTAAAGAAGAATTGATCCCCGCTGAAGTTGCGTTTGCGCTGCTGGATGGCGAAAATCCAGTCAAAGTGTGGCGGGAATATCGGGGCTTCACACAGCAGCAGTTGGCGGAACGGGCGGAGATCAGCACGCCCTATCTGTCCCAGATTGAAACCGGCAAGCGCAGCGGAACGACGGAAGTACTCCTGGCTATCGCCAAAGCCCTCAACGTCACCCTGGACGAGATTGTCCCCAAAACCGTCGCCTAGCCTGGGCGTAGTTGTCTCCCAATGCTCACCACCTGGAAAAGCCGCGCCCGCCAACTCAAAGTCGAGAGCTACGCCCTCTATCTGGCCTGCCGGGACCCCCGCACGCCCTGGTACGCCCGCCTGCTGGCCGGGGCAGTGGTGGCCTACGCCTTTAGCCCCATCGATCTCATCCCCGATCCCATCCCCCTTCTCGGCTATCTGGACGACTTTCTCCTCGTCCCTGCTGGCATCCTCCTGGCCCGACGGCTGATCCCCCCTGCTGTCCTGGCCGAGTGCCGGGAACAGGCCCAGGCGGTGATGGCCCAGGACAAACCGGTCAACTGGTTCGCCGGTGGAGTGATCGTCGTCATCTGGCTGGCGGTGGCGTTCTGGCTGGCGCGGCTGGTGATAGACGTGGGCTGGCTTTCCTGGGGATAGTCAGTGGCTGGAAGGCGTGAAACGTAAAAGGTGGGTAGGGAAAGAATCGCCCTATCATCCCTTCCTCCGATCACTCCTCCCCCAAATAGGCTTTGCGCACCTGTTCGTTGGTTTGCAGCTCCTTCGCCGGACCGCCCAACACAATCTCGCCGGTTTGCAGCACATAGCCCCGATGCGCCACCTGCAGGGCCATCAGCGCGTTCTGCTCCACCAGCAGAATCGTCATCCCCTGCCGGTTGATATTCGTCACCGTCTCGAAGATCAGCTCCACCAGCATCGGCGCCAGCCCCATCGAAGGTTCGTCCAGGAGCAGCAGGCGGGGGCGGGCCATCAGGGCGCGGGCGATGGCGAGCATCTGCTGTTCGCCGCCGGAGAGGGTGCCGCCCTGCTGATTCACCCGCTCCTTCAGCCTCGGAAAGAGGGAGAAGACGTAGGCCAGATCGTCGTGGATGCCGTCCGTGTCTTTGCGGCTGAACGCGCCCATCTCCAGGTTTTCCAGCACTGTCAACTTGGGGAAAATCCAGCGTCCTTCCGGAGCCTGACCCACACCCATCTCGGCCACCTGGTGCGCGGGCAGCCCGTCGATGCGCTGATCTTCCAGCGTCACCGATCCCCGGCGGGGATGGAGCAGCCCCGAAATCGTGCGGATGGTCGTGCTCTTGCCCGCGCCGTTGG